>CAZTFS010000037.1:0-20417 GCA_964613045.1 uncultured Eubacteriales bacterium | reverse complement strand
GTTTCGGCAGAATCGGACGTCTTGCATTCCGTCAGATGTTCGGTGCAGAAGGCTATGATGTTGTAGCTATCAACGATCTTACAAAGCCCTCAATGCTTGCTAATCTTCTCAAGTATGATACAGCACAGGGTGGCTACTGCGGAAGAATCGGCGAAGGTCTTCACACAGTTGAAGCTGACGACGAAGCAGGCACAATCACTGTTGACGGCAAGACTCTTACAATCTATGCAAAAGCAAACGCTGCTGAACTTCCCTGGGGCGAAATCGGTGTAGATGTTGTTCTTGAGTGTACAGGTTTCTACTGCTCAAAGGATAAGTCACAGGCTCACATCGATGCAGGTGCAAAGAAAGTTGTTATTTCTGCTCCCGCAGGTAATGACCTCAAGACTATCGTTTACAGCGTTAACGAAGATACTCTTACAGCTGATGATACAATCATCTCTGCTGCTTCTTGTACAACAAACTGCCTTGCACCCATGGCAAAGGCTCTCAATGACTACGCTGCTATCCAGAGCGGTATCATGTCAACAATCCACGCTTACACAGGCGATCAGATGATCCTTGACGGTCCTCACAGAAAGGGTGACCTCAGAAGAGCAAGAGCAGGTGCTGCAAACATCGTTCCCAACTCAACAGGTGCTGCTAAGGCTATCGGTCTTGTTATCCCCGAACTTAACGGCAAGCTCATCGGTTCCGCACAGCGTGTTCCCGTTGCTACAGGTTCTACAACGATCCTTACAGCTGTTGTTAAGGGCACAGACGTTACAAAGGAAGGCATCAATGCTGCTATGAAGGCTGCTGCTTCCGAGTCTTACGGTTACAACGAAGATCAGATCGTTTCTTCTGACGTTATCGGCATGAGATACGGCTCACTCTTCGATGCAACTCAGACAATGGTTGCTAAGATCGCTGACGATCTTTACGAAGTACAGGTTGTTGCTTGGTACGACAACGAAAACAGCTACACAAGCCAGATGGTTCGTACAATCAAGTACTTTGCTGAACTCGGTTAATTCCTAATTGAATCACTTTTCTCCCGTATGGTTTCATACGGGAGTTTTTTTGTAATCAATTCACAAAAAAAAATCGGCTGAATTCACAACCGATCATTTTATCTTATATTCTTTTAAATATTTCTTTTGCTCATCTGAGATACGATAGCTTTCTACGGCTTTCTGAATTGTTTTGTTATTACACCACAGGGAAAGTCTATGTTCCGTAATGTACGGTAATGTTGCATCATACTGTTTTGCAAGAGCAGTGGCAAAAAACCAAGCAATCATCATATTGACGTAATATTCTTCACTTTTTATATCCGCAACGATTCCGAGAACATCCGGTGAAAAATTATCATCAAGAAAGTATGTCATCAGAACACCTATTCCGTACCGTATTGTATAAACATCATCGGTATTTATCCAATCAATCGCTTTTGCCTTTGTTTTCTCCGGATATTTTCCCAACAACTTGGGCTTCATGGTGTCGCAGGTTGCCCAGTTGTCCACAAAAGGCAGAAATCTGTCAAGCTGAGATAAGAGCTCGTCGTATTCCTTTATCATTTCAATTAAAAATCCGTGAAGATTGTTTTCTTCGTAATATTCATGAGGAAGGACTTTAATAAATTCATGTCCAGTTCCGTCTTTCAGAAGCTCCATCGCAAGCTTTCTCAGTTGCGGAGTTCTTACACCGATAACCGTTTCCTTGGGAACGGTGGGAAGCAATTTAGCATTAAAATCACGGTAGTCTTCATCACGCAGAGCAAAAAGCTTTTTCTGAATATCAGTCATATTTTATAATCCCTTTCGCCTTATTTTCACAGAGAATAAGGAAGTCATATACATCTTTCATCAGCACAAGATCTTCGCAGAGCTTCTCCCCTAATCTGTCAGAGAAAACAAGGTTAAAATCGGTACTGTAATGAGTGCAGCAAACACTTTTTCTGTCCAGCCAATTTCTGATATTTTCGGGACAGTCGGGATACTTTGTCCTTTTATACATATCTCCCTCAAGAGTAAACACAGACTGTTTTTCGTATGACATTAAAGCTTTTTTCCATACAGGATGATCTTCTTCAATCAGCTCACGCATTGCCTTTACTGTTTCGGGTTGCATATAATAATAACCGCAGCCGTACATAAGCATCTGCGGATTCATTACAACAAAAAATTCGGGATAATGACGAAATTCCTTTTTATCCTTCTTAAATGACAGCCACATTGATTCTCTGAAAAGAGATTTATCCTTTGAAAACCTTGTATCACGGTAAATTCGGGATAAGACTTTATTAATTTTAGGAATTGTAACAATTGTCGGGTCAAGCCTTTCAATTGCAGGTCCGATTTCAACGGCAAGCTCGGTCAGGGGCTTTAAAACGTGCTCGTCATATATATCCTTATGCTCGTGAAACCACTCTTTGCTGTTCATGAAGCGGTTTTCCATAAGAAAATCAAAAGTTTTTTCAGAAAACATATTTACTCCTAACAAATACAGGGAAACCGAAACGGCTTCCCTGCTTGAATTAAATCAAAGAATTGTAACAGTTCCGTCCTCGGAAACTTTAAGCTTATCACCTGTCTGTACAGTGTTGAGGAATTCCTCACCAAGCTGATCTATACAGATAACATTGCTCTTTTCCCAGACTCTTGCAAGAACGATACCGCTTGCTGCAAGAGAGTCGATATGCTCAGAGAAAAGATATACATCGGGGCTGATACCCAGCTGACAAACAGTCTGAATAACAAGACCGCCCGTTGTTGAACCGATGGTGATAGGAAGACAAAGAGCCTTACCTGTTATATTTTTGCCGTAAAGGTCCTTATTATTCTGATCGCCTACTTCAGCATGATCTTTGCCGCTGAGAGCTGCACTCTGGAAGGAAGCAAGAGTATTGAAGCCCTGCTTTGAAACGGCTGCTTCGCCCTCCCAGTTACCTGCTGCGATAACTCTGCCTTTAAATTCTTTCATATTATTTGCCCTCCTTACCGGTGATGATATCGAGGATCTCTGCATCCTTATAATATCTTGCCTTAGAATAAGTACGAAGCTTATTCGAGTTAGTAGCCATATTATGTGTCATTGTACAAACAGGGTTGTTTGTATACATAAGAGGACAGATCGAAGAAAGCTTGACACCGCTTCTCATAAGAAGTTCATACTTTGTGGTTCTCTTGAACTTAGCAACAACATCAGGGCTGGCTGTCATAATTGTTCTGACTGTAACCTTTTTCTTACCTGTTGCCTTAAGACCTGCAACTATGTTATTTGTCCACAGACAAAGCTGTTCATAAGTAAGATGAGGACAACCGATAAATACAAGATTTGCCTTTGCATCGGGCTTTTTCCACATAACGGGATAAGACTTATATACTCTTTCAAGCTCTGCATCATCAATAACATATACCTGAGCGTCATCATTGATAAGACTCTCGCCCTGCTTCTTTGCTTCGGGAGTGAGATTATCAATATGATAAAGACCGACAGCACCGTTTGAAGCTGTTGCAGCACCGAAGTCCTTAAGATATGACTTTGTTTCGTCATTGAGTTCATCACCGAGGAATGCATCAAGACCGTAAACATAAGGAACATCTTCCATTACCTTCATACCGATCGCACTGCCGAGAATCTGAGCTTCGGGCTTCTTTGTAGTCTTTACATAAACTTTCCACTTGGCTTTTCTGCCTTCGTCAGTAAGGAATCCGAACTCGGGAACATAGCCTACGATAGCACCGAACAGATCAATCATACCGCTGTTTCTGTTACATCTTGCACCGAGAACAGAGTTGGCATAAACAACAGCACTGGACTCAGCCCATGAAAGAACATCGCCTTCCTTGGGAATATTTCCGACTTCATCAACATAACAAGTACAGCTGAAAGCATTGGAATTCTTAAGACCAAGCTTTTTGAGGTAATCCTCATAAGGCTCCTGCATTGAGTACATAACCTTATTAAAAACTATCTTCTCAATAAAGTTGCACTTAACATTCTCAAAATCAAGAGGTCTGGGGTCAACCGTAAGGTAGCCCTGAGCTTTGATGCCCTCGCTTGTAAGCTTTTCCATACAATTATAGAGAGGCTTAAGAACGCCCATACCGAAGGATGTTACAAGATGTGTATCCTTGTGCGTAACGGGGACAAGTCTCTTAGCACCGAAAATATCGCCGAAAAGGACGATAGTTTCAAGAACCTGCTGCATGGCTTCGCCTTTTTCGCCTTTGAGTATGGCGATCTGTTCATCATTCAGCTCCATTTTGTAATCAATCATCAAAATCTTCCTTTTTCAAAAAGTTTTTTTTGTATATATGACAAATAAATTATACAATATCCGACACTGCAAGTCAATAATAATTGTTAAAAAATAAACAGGAAATTGTTAAAAAATAAACAGGAAAATCAAAAGACTTTCCTGTTGTTAATTTATCAATATTGCCACCAATCGCCACAGCCTGATGAGTTAAACCAGAACTCATGTCCTTTTTCAAGTCCTGCAGCAATTCGTATGGCTTTTCTTGCGTCTGCTGCTGTCAGTTTACCGTCATAATCTGTGTCACTCAGAAGCAGAAACTTTTTTGCTTCACTTATGTTTTCAGGTGCATTATCAAGTCCGGCAGAGTAACGGAGAATTTTTCTCGCATCTGCCGCTGTGGGAGCAAAAGTTTCTTCAAATATTGCCAAATTCACATTATTCCAATCAGAACAAACAAAAGCTGTCATAAAAAACTCTACATTTTTATTTTCAAGAATATTCAGAAAATCACTTGTTCCGCCTCGCATTTTAACAACAGCACAAGGGGTTGTTGTTCCCACATACAAAACATCCATACCTTCACTGAGTGACTCAGCAAGCGTCATGTTTCTTTCTGCATCAGGCTCTCCCTCATAATTAAAAATTACGGTCTGATAATAAATATGACCATCCATTTTATCAGGAGTTGTTTCATAAGCAAAAGTTTTATTTACACCGTCTGAACTCTGAATAAATTCTTTTTGTTGGTAGACAAAATAATCAACCTTTTCACCTGTCCAATAGTCATAAGCTTCTTTATAAAAATCAAACTGCGGCTCAAGGTATTCATCAACAAACAATGAATAATACTCGTTTTCCATAAAACAGTATGTTCCCTTATCAATTACCGTAAGATATGTACCGTATGCAGAATGAGTCGTAACAGTTTCTTCCGCACTTACACACGGAACCATACATAATGCAAATATAATTGTCGCTATTATTACTGATATCAGCTTTTTCATAGAAAGTCCTCCTTGTGTAAATTCAAACAATGCTGAGAATAATTTTTTCATACTAATCTCTCCTTTCATTATATAGAACACAGGAGAAACTGAAAACGGTTACAAAAAAATTAATTTTAATTACAAACAATATCAGTTTCGATATATCTTACACCTAAATTATAAAGACGTTTTGCATCTTCCACTGTATTTACAGTCCAGAAAGAAACTCCTATTTTATTATCAAGTGCAAGCTTTATTGATTCGGCATCATTGGCATCGTAATGAGGCGAAAGCCATACATTGTCACCGATTGCTTTGGCTTCATCAATATTTTCCTGAGTTATTTTACCGATAAGATACCACAACTCAATATCGGGATTGATCTCATGAATCTTTTTTAACTGCCCTAAATCAAAAGATATAACAAGAGCACTTTTTTCAAGACCTTTTTCCGTAATCGCCTCAACAATCGTATACAGCAAGTCATAGTTATCACATTTAATCTCAATCTGAGGACGGGTATCAGTACCGACAAACACATCGAGATACTCGTCAAGCGTACAGACCGTAAGCCCCTCAGTATCACAGTTTGCACCGTGCTTATACTTGAATGTACGAAGCTCTCTGAGGGTATAATCTTCAATTTTGCCTTCTTTTTCAAACATTGAAAGGTTATCATTATGATGAAGAACCCAGATATTATCCTTTGTCAACTGAATATCGCACTCAGCAGTATAATATCCTAATTCAACTGCTTTCTGATATGCAGGAAGTGTGTTTTCGGGAGCAACTGAAGTAACACCTCTGTGTGCAGTTATGTAAATAGGGTCATCATCTGTTTTAAGACCGTTTTTGCTCAGTGAAATAAGATCAAATGTATAATCGTACATAAAAAAACTCCTCTCAAAAAAACTATGATGAAAGTATACTTCATCTTTTATTAAAAAGCAATAGAATAAGATAAATTCAATTGAAAACAAAAAAAACCGACTCTATTGAGCCGATTCTTTCATTTGGCAGAGGTATAAGGATTCGAACCTTAAATGACGGAGTCAGAGTCCGGAGTGTTACCGTTACACTATACCTCTAAGACGAGAGTTATTATATAACATCAAGTCCCGTTTGTCAAGAGTTTTTTTATTATTTTTTTTATTATTTTTTATTATTTTTTATTATAACTAAGAAGCTTTCTTATCTGAGGTGTCTGAAGAAGAATTATTACAACAACAAGAGTGATACCAAGCTCAGGCAAAAGGTATGTAATATTATAAACCAGTGAATAGTAGTATTTACCCATTCCCTCAGGTGCCCACTGTCCCCAGACAGAGAAACCTGTTATAAAGTGACAGCAAAATCTTATTACAATTGTAACAATAACACCGATGTATGCACCGAGCATGGGAATTTTTTCAGTTTTCAACTTTCTGAACATGCCTGAAAAGCCGAGAACGGTAAACGGCACAATATAGTCAAACAGTGCGATGACAATTACAACACCGGAAGTCATACCTGCATAAAATACATTGCCACCGGGAAGATCCGCAACTATTTGGATAAGAGAATACAAAAAACCTACGGATGCACCGGTAAGGCTGCCGTACTTTATACCTATAAGCATAATCGGCAGCATACTGCAAAGAGTGACTGAGCCACCCATAGGCATCTGAATGATTTTGACAAAGCTGAGCACTGTAGCAAGTGCCAGCATTATCGCACATTCGGTAAGTTTGAGAAGATTTCTTTTTTTGCTTTCTTTCATTTTGTTCACTCCAAAACATGATATTCGTGAAAAACAAAAAAACGCACCACATCAACCAATGCAGTGCGTGGATTGAAAACAAATCAATCGGTCTGTATATTCCCTACGCCGGCATTATCCGTATCAGGTTAAAGGGTTCACACTTCCGTGCATCTCAGCTTTTTACAGCACCCCTATATGGTGTGTATTCATTTTTCGTGATTATTATAACACAGTATCAAATTTTGTCAATAGTTGCATCGGAAAAATTTCCGCTGAAATATACAATGAGTGTTCCTCTTTTTACGCTGACACTGCTCTCCTGACCTGTAAAAGAATTACTTATTCCCGTCACGATACTGTTCTCAAGAACTGCATCAGAAAATGCGTATAAAAGACCTTTTTCCGTAACACCCGCAGATTCATTATCAAAAGAAAAAACGGAAATATCACCCTTAAGCCCCGATTTAAAGCTGATTTTAGAATCCGTTACAGCAGTAACAGTACAATCATCACATGCAAGATAGCCCTGTGAACCTTTTTTTGAAATATAAGCCAGCAGTGCAATATTTGCATAAGTATGTTCAGGTCTTCTTCCTCCAGTGCCGGCGTAAATGACAAATCTGTTATATCCTCTATCCATTGCAAATTTTACGGCAAATGAAGTATCGGTATCATCTTTTGCAACAGGAAGAACTATCGTATTTTCATTTTCGGGGATATAGCCGAGCGAATCGAAATCACCGATTATCATATCGGGAACTATATTATTCTTTTCGCAATGCTTAAGACCTGCATCACAGGCAATAACAAGATCATCTTCATTGCGTTCTATTATTATCTTCTCGGCATCTCCCGCAGCAATTATATAACAGGTTTTCACTTTTTATCACCGTCTGAATTATAACATATTGATACATACAAATACAACATAAAAATCACAGAATGACCTTATGATATGTTCATAATAATATAACATATCAAAACATCTGAACAAGAAAACGGTCGCCGTGCCCGTAAAAAAGGGATCCGAAAAAACATTAGCTTTGTCGGGAGATGAGCAGCAACGAAGTGAAAGAGCTTTGCGTGCTTGCACGAAAACGATTGATACGAAGTTTGCGGCGACGACGGCGGGACATATATTTTTACTTTATGGAAACGCAGTTTCCTGTAAAGAAATAAATAATGCGGACATTTAAAATATCCGCATTACCTGATTAATATTCCATAGGAACTTTTATAGTCTGCCCTACATAAAGACCGGCTGAGGGCGATATGCCGTTAAAATCACACATTTTACGGACATTTTCATGAGAATCCCTTATACCGAAAGAACGAAGTATGCTGTAAAGATTATCACCCGATTTTACGGTATAAACTTCATAAGCACCTGTATATGCCTCTGTAGAACGGGCTGCCGTTGTGGAAGCAGTAGTACTTTCTGTAGTGCTTACAGTCGTAGATGCTGTAGTAGACTCCGTTGTTGCGGCTGTAGTTGCTATGGTCGTAAGCTCTGATGAAGTATCTTCTTCGGAAACACTGTCAGTCTCAGAGCTTTCAACAACGGAAGCAGGATCGGTGGTCGTTGTCGGATCTTCAGAATTAACTGCAGCGTATATCATTACACCGATACTTGCCGCAACAGCTAAAACAAAAATAACAATAAATATCGTCAGATTAATCCTTTTTTTTTGAGCTGACTTTTTGTCTTCTGCCGAAATCTTATTCAGTTTTTTTTTATCAATCTCTTCAGTCGCACGTTCAAACTCATCAAGAACCTCGTCTAAAGATTTTTCGGGTTGAGCATCGAGCCCGTCTTCTGAAGATTCTGCTTCCGACTCATCTTCTGATATTTCATCTTCAACATCATTTTCATCAACGCCGTCGATTTCAGAATCAGTGATATCCTCCGTTATAACTGACGGATCCGGCTCAGATAAAGCAGAAGATCTGGCATAATTCTCAGCCTCAGCAAGAGCTGCTTCCCATGAAGAGTCAGGTTCTTCACTCAGAAGACCGTCAGTTTGGGAATCCTCGATCATCTGACCGATGAGTGCTTCTTCCTGTTCTTTTTCAAAAGCAATTTCAGACTCCTTAGCAGTATCCCTCCATCTGCCGAGTTCAAGAACATCTCTTCTGAAGCCGTCAGAGAACATAAGGATCTTTTTCTTTCTGAAAACAACAAGAAGGACAAGAAGCAAGATACCTGCTACTGTCAGACAAAGTCCGAGAATCAGACCTGAGGGAGTATATCTGAATTCAACGGTATGCTCACCGGAATCCATTTTAATACCCATGAGAGCATTGCCTATTTTAACAATATTTTCATCTTCGACCTTTACACCGTCAACATACACTGTCCATGCAGTGTCATAAGGAATTGATGTGTAAAGCATCTTGCCGTCAGCCAGATCAACCGTACCCTTGATATAGCTTTCATTATTAACTGTTACGTCAAGAACTCCGTTATCAAGTATTGTGTTGTATGCGTTCTCAAACTTGCTCTGATCCAATCCGTAAACATACTGTCTGACACTGCCGCTGATCGAATCATCCTTAAGGCTGTATGAAACCGTTACGGAAGTACCTGCTTCAACCGTACCGACATTAAGGACATAAGGCTTATTGTCAATAGACTGGTTGTAAAGGAAATCGTCAGCAGATACAAGAATTGAGCTGACATCTGAGCATTCAAAATAAACGTAAACATTCTGAGTTTCGGTTATATCATAGGTGAACGTGATCTCATTGGAAGACTGACCGGAATTTGACTTATAAACACTGAATACACCTGAGTTGACATTAAATTCATCAACCTCATCGATATTATTGAGATTTGATACAACACCGCTGAGAGGAGTAAGAATATCAGACACACCTGATGCATTAAACCAGAAATCATTCTGAACAACGAAAGGATTGCTGTCATCATAGATCCACATAAGGTCAGTATCATCATCAACCGAGAATCCGACAGGTAACCAGTAATTATTTTCATAAACAGTCATATCATTATAAGAGCCGACCTCAGTATAAAGGAAATCGCCGTCAAGAGGAGGCTTATAATTATCTGTTGCTACATACCCGCTGTTATCAACGATATACTTGATCGACATCATGGAATTATAGAGCGGCGTCTGACAGTTATATGTGTAGCTGTTTATCTTATTGCCGTAAAGACCGAGATAATCCTGAAGATGTGCAACATCCTCATAAGCCATAGAGGTAAATGTTGAAACACCGGGATAATAGAACCAGCTGTTATCCATTCTTGTAAGAAGAGTTGCAAGCTCCATTCTGTAAAAAGTGTCTTCACCTTCAAGCTCTTCAATAATATCAATTGCAGCTTCGGTATCTTCATAAGAGCTTGTATATGAAGTCTTAGTCTGAGTAACTTTATAATTAGGTGTATCAGCAATGAGGATCTCAGCACAGACACATGTAAGCAAAAGTATTGACATTGAGGACTTCACATACTTGGGATTCTTGATAAACACAAGTACAACCGCATAGACAACTGCAAATATAACGCTTGTCCAGACAACTTTAAGATCAACATTTGCAGAACCGACTTTCTCAACTATCACGGCAAAGCCGGAGACGAGAGCAGCCGACATAAGAATTTCACGAGAAGATATTCTGTCAAGGTTTGTAAATGCCCTGTATGCAACATAAAGAAGGAAGAATGAATATGCGAATGAAAATCTGTAAGGCAGATCATTGGGATAATGGAAACCGTGCCATATATAATTGAGTATATTGATATTGAAGCTCATAAAGAATACTGCGGCAACAGCACCGGTAGAAATTTTTTCTCTTACAGATATCTTCTTACAGAACATGAAGAGAGGTACAAGAACAAGCGTAATGATACCGCAATAAATATTGGGATAAACAGCGTCACCGCTGCTTCTGATAGTCGGTTCAACACCTGCAAGATGATTTGCAAAGAAATCAAAGATTGAAAAATATGATGAAAAAGAGGTCGGGAAGCTTGAATTTGTAGCGGAAGAATTCTGAAGAATAAATACAACGGGAAGAAGTGCAAAAGCAGCGATAAGTGCCGCAAGAATCGACGAGGCGGCAAAATTCACTCCACGAACAACAAATGCGGAATTGAACATCTTTGCACCTAAAGTTTTTTTGTACTTGTCCTTAAGGATAATGTCTTTATTCATTTTTGATGACAATGAATGCTTTGAAAAATAGAAGTAAAGGAAAAATATAACAGAAAGCAAGCATGTCATATATGCCATGTAGTAGTTTGTCATCATTACATAAGCAAGTGAAAGAACATAGGGAAGACTTTTGCCCTCTTCGATGATATACCATATACCAAGCATAACAAGCGGGAACACAACAACTGCATCAAGCCACATTATATTCCAGTAATATGCTATAAAATATCCGCAAAAAGCATAAAGAAGACCGAATGCTGCAGTTGAAAGGTCGGATTTCTTACTTATCTTGCCTAAGAAATAAGTAAAAGTATAAGCCGATGCAGCCGCCTTAAAAAGCACGATTGCAGCAATAGCTTCGGGAATATTGTAATGACCGAATATCATTACAAAAAGCATTGTAGGACTGGAAAGATAGTTAAAGTAGTTTCCGAGGAAACAACTGCCCAGACCCGAGGTAAAAGAGTAAAGCAGTGAATCACCGCCGAAAATTCTCTCATAAAGCTCGGCAAAAAGAGGTGCATACTGATGATAGAGATCCATTCTGAGGATTATATTTTCACCGAACGGGAAAAACTCCCATACGATATATGCGAAAATCATGATAATGGCCGCTATCACCGACGCTGCAACACAATTAATGTTGCGGCTGAGGATTCCTCCCTTTTTACCGTTAAGTTTTGTCTTCAAAAGTTATCGACCCTTTCTTATATACATTCTTATAAATAATACCATATTATTTGCAAATATTCAAGTAAACAATAGATTTTTTGGACAAGTTTTTGATTTTTATAATATTTATATAAAAAATATTTTCTCATTTTACAAAATGTTCATCAAATCATGATTATTCTGTGACAATTTTCTTTAATAAAGATGTTAAAATGATGTTAATTTATTTGTTGGAGGAAATTATATATGGATCTCAAAAAGCTTATTGACAAAAAGTATGAAGCCGCCGGATATATGGTCGATGAGATAACTCACATCATCAAAACATTCGAAAAACGTGATCCCGGATCAAAGGGTGAAAGACAAGCCTGCGAATACATGGCTGATGTGCTGAAAAATGATTGCGGCTGCGATCGGGTCGAGATTGAAACTTTCAAGGAGAATCCCGGTTCATTCTTCGGTTGGATCTATTTCACAATAACATTTGCACTCTTAGCAATACCGATGTTTTTCGTGTTCCCTCTTGCTGCCGTTCTTCTTGTTCTTGTCGGATTCACAATTATGATCCTGCAGTTCGGTATGTATAAAAAAGTCGTAGACAAGTGTTTCCCTGAAAAAACAGGCACGAATGTCACAGCGATAAAAAGCTGCAAAGGTGAAGTCAAACGAAGAATATTCTTCAACGGACATCCCGACGCATGCTGGGAATGGCCCGTAAACTACAGATTCGGCGGAATTGCATTTGAAGCACATGCAGGAATCTGTATTGTCGGTGCATTGTATTACGCTGTGCTTGCAGCATACAGAATGATACGCTACGGCACTCTTTTAGGTGTTATAGACACATCATCAACACTTTTCAAATTCGGTCTTGCAGGTCTTATTTTTGTTCCGTTTATGATCGGTCTGTATAAGATGTGGAATAAGAACAGAGTTGTTGACGGTGCCAACGACAATCTTTCCGGTTGTTATATGGGCATTGCGATCCTTAAAGCTCTTCAGGACGAAGGTATTGAATTTGAGAATACCGAAGTCGGAGTTATTATTTCGGGTTCTGAAGAAGCCGGACTGAGAGGTTCAAAGGCATGGTGCGAAGCTCATAAGGGCGAATTTGACGATGTTCCCACATTTATTTTCTCTTATGATACAATACATGATCCCAAGTACCTCATGACAAACTATCGTGACCTTAACGGAACAGTAAAGGTTGACAAGGATGTTTCCGATCTGTTTATGGAAGCAGCAAAGGAACTTGATATTCACTGCCTTAAAGGTATGGTTCCTCCTCTCGGAGGTGCAACAGATTCAGCAGCATTTGCACAGGCTGGTTTCAGAGCAACAGGTATTACCGGTCTCAACCATGCTCTTGAAGATTACTACCATACAAGACGTGATACATACGACAATATGAACGAGGAAGGTCTTGCAGGTTGCTACGCTGTCAGTGTTAAAGCTCTTGAGATGTTTGACAACGGTGCAAAGCAATAATCCCCGCTGCAATTTATTTTTTATCACATAATAACAGCGAAAACGGTCGGATCTTTTCCGACCGTTATTTTTCTTTGCAGGAAACTGCATTTCTGTAAAAAAAATAATTGTATTTCACGCCGTTGTCATCGCAAACTTCGTATCAATCGTTTTCGTGCAAGCACGAAAAGCTCTTTCACTGCGTTGCTTCTTCTCTCCCGACAAAGCTAACGTTTTTCAGGGCACATTTTTGCGGGCACGGTGACGGACGAATCAAAAACGGTCACCGAGTCAGTTTTCTTGTTACCAAACATTTATTTATACCATAATATTCGAGAATCGACGCCGCCTGCTTACTTATGATTTCACCGCACACGGCAACGGGAACAGCAGGTGGACAACCCGCAACGGGAGAAGCACATATTTTTCCGACAGCTTCAGCAGTGGAGACTTCTGTCCAATCGCTTAAGATAGCCTCCCGAACGGACATGACTTTGACAGGCATCGGCATGGAGAAATCAGGCTTTATCAATTTTTTCTCACACTTCCCCATTGCCGATCTGACATTATCAAAATCGTCATCACTGTTTTCAGGTGTAAACATCATCACTGTATAATCGGGGTCTTCATATTCACACTCAATATTATGCTGTCTCAATTCTGCAGACAGATCTGTCCCGACAGACATTACGGTCAGCTTAAGCGGATCGCTTTTTTCGATCGTCCATCCCTGCAACGAAAGATATTCCTTGACAGAATCAATATTTTCAATACTGCGGAGCAATTTTTTATCATATCCGTCCGAGAGATAAGCATTACACAGATCAAGGGACTGAAGAATAAGATAGGACGGGCTTGTTGACGCAAACAGCTCCATCATTTTTTTTGCTTTTAAACAATAATCCTCATCTGCATTTTTACTTATATGTAAATATGCACCGCCTGTCAGAACAGGAAGAGTTTTATGTGCTGAATCGCAACACATATCTGCTCCGAGATCAATCGGATGACGTTTTTCCTCCAGAAAATGCAGGTACGAACCGTGAGCATTGTCAACGATCAGCGGCACACCGTACTTATGAGCAATTTCAGCAAGCTCTTTTATATCCGATTCTCCGCCGAGATAATCGGGACTTGTTACATACACTGCACAAGGCAGCTCATTGTATTCGCTTAACCGTTTATCAAGATTCTCAGCACTTATTATACAACGGCAAAGGGAAAAAGTATCACTCTCATTCCACAGCCAGTCAACATCAATATCAAGCATCGCACAGCCGTAGATAAGTGCCTTATGACTGTTACGTGACGCAAGGATACGGTTCTTTTTACTGCTTTTTCTGACCAGTGAAAGCATTGTTTTAATACATAAAGTGGAACCTTCGGTTGAATAAAGCGTTCTTGCTGTATTGAACAGTGAAGCCGCATTTTTTTCACTTTCACCGATTATACCCAGAGCATCAAACAATACATCTGCACCGTTTATTTCAGTTATATCAAGAGCTTCGACACCTAAAAAAGACTTTCCTTTATGACCGGGCATGTGAAGTCTTACGCTGTCTGTGCTGCTGTATTTTTTCACGAAATCATATATCGGCGTATTCATGATTTATCAAGATCTTTTGCAACCTGCATCATAATGGCACATTCCATTCTCTTCTTAAAAAGCTCACAGCCGTAGTTATACACTCCTGTGATATCACCTGTTGCATGATATGCATTTGCGGCACAACCGCCCGAACAATAAAGCTTTGCCCAGCAGTCCTTACATTCCTGTCTTGCATAAACATTACAACTTCTGAACTGCTCACGAACATCGTTATTCGTCACACCGTCAAAAACGTTACCCAGCTTGAATTTCTCTTCACCGACAAACTGATGACACGGATAAAGGTCGCCCCATGGAGTGACAGCCATATACTCAGTTCCCGAGCCACAGCCCGAAATACGCTTATATATACACGGACCGCCCTTAAGATCGATCATATAATGATAAAATGTATAGCCCTTTCCTTCTCTGTCACGTCTGAGCATATCTTTTGCCAGCAGCTCGTACTGTTCAAGAACAACAGGCAGATCATCCTGTGTAAGAGCGGCTTCGTCATCGGGAGCACAAACAACAGGCTCCATGCTCAGCTGATCGAAGCCAAGATCGAGCATTACATTTATATCCTTAGTGAAATCGGGATTTGCATGAGTAAAAGTTCCTCTCATATAATAATCCTTGCCGCCTCTTGCACTGACAAGCTTCTGAAACTTCGGAACAATTTTATCCCAGCTGCCGTTACCGTTATAATCCACACGGACACGGTCATGGATCTCTTTTCTGCCGTCAAGACTCAGAACAACATTATGCATCTCACGGTTGGCAAACTCAATAACATCATCGTCTATAAGCATACCGTTCGTTGTAAGTGTAAACCGAAAATTCTTTTTAACATCTTTTTCGACGGAACGTGCATACATAACAATATCTTTTACGACCTGCCAGTTCATAAGCGGTTCTCCGCCGAAGAAATCCACCTCAAGATTAGTTCTTGTACCTGAATTTTCAACGAGAAAATCAAGAGCTCTCTTGCCGACATCAAAGCTCATCAATCCCCTGTCTCCGTGATATTTGCCCTGACTTGCAAAGCAATAACCACAGTTAAGATTACAGGTATGAGCAACATGAAGACACAGTGCCTTTATGATATTTCCGCTTTTTGCCTTAAATTTATGTGCATCGGGAGCAAAAGTATCGGGAGTAAATAGTTTCCCCTCACTTTCAAGAGAAGCTATATCATCCAAACAATCAAGAACATCCCGAGAAGTAACATCTTCATACTTTTCAGTTATAATTCTGACAATATCTTCTTTGCTGTTTTCTTTGTACACGGATATAATATCGTAAGCGACTTCATCCACTGCGTGAATACCGCCAGAGCATGTATCGAGCACGATATTATAACCATTCAACTTATATTGATGTATCATAACAAATCTCCAAATCTATACAGAAAAAAATGCCGCAAAAGCGGCATTTGTATTAAACGATCATTAATCGTTGTTCTTGCTCTCACACTGCTGATTAGCAATACCGCAACTTGTCTTACATGCTGACTGACAAGATGTCTGGCACTCACCGCAACCACCGTTCTTTGCACTCTCACAAAGACTGCGTGTATCAAGAGTTTTGATTCTTTCCATAATTAATATCTCCAATTCTCTTTCCGTACCATGCGTACGGCTTATTTACGTTAAACAGTATATCACAGCTATTTCTTATTGTCAAGAATTCTGTGGTTTTTCTTTGATTATTTTCGGAAATTTGCATATAAAAAACAGTATACGGCATATCACAGCAACAGCTGTAAACAGATTAACTTTACACCAATATTCTTTTTTTGCGTATGACAAAAAAACACCAAGCCTTACTTTTTAGTCCATGTTGACGGAGAGAGTGTAAACAACAGCGGATATATCTCAAGTCTGCCAAACAGCATCGCCAATGAAAGAACTATTTTAGAAAATGCCGAATAATCTGCATAACTCGAAAGCGGTCCGACTGCACCAAAACCGGGGCCGATATTATTGAAACAGGATGCTGCAGCACTCAGATTCGTTTCCAGATCAAAGGGTTCTATACTCAGCACAAGAAAAACTGCAACAAAGCACACAACATACAGTGCAAGATATGTTGCGACACCTGAAAGCACATGATCATCCACTTTTTTTCCTTCAAATTTTACAGACACCACTGCTCTCGGATGAACAAGCTTCTTGATTTCACGACGAATCATTTTGATAAGAAGCACAACTCTTGACAATTTGAAACCGCCGGCTGTTGAACCTGCACAAGCCCCTGTAAACATCAGAAGAAGAAGTATCGACTTGGAAAATCCGGGCCAGAGATCGAAATCAACAGTTGAATAGCCTGTAGTGGTAAAAAGAGAAGTAACTTGAAAAGCAGAATGTTTCAACGCTTCGGCTACTGATCCGTACATCGGAAGAATATTTACCGTTATAACGGCTGTTGCGACCGATGCTATACCTATATACACCCATAATTCTTCACTTTTGAAAACAGATTTCGGTTTTCTTAAAAGTAAAAGATAATATACATTAAAATTAATTCCGAAAAGGAACATAAAAACAGTAATGACCCACTGAATGTAAGAGCTGTACCCTGCAACACTGTCCGCTTTTATTCCGAAACCACCTGTACCTGCAGTGCCGAAAGCATGAACAAGACTATCAAACAGCGACATACCGCCGCACAGAAGCATTAAAACTTCTATAACAGTCATTACGATATAAATAAGATATAAAATCTTCGCAGTATCCCTTGCTTTGGGAACAAGCTTGCCTACAATAGGTCCCGGCATTTCAGCTCTGAGTATATGTATGGAACGGTCACTCATTTTCGGGATTATTGCCATAATAAACACCAGAACACCCATACCGCCGACCCAGTGAGTAAAGCTACGCCAGAAAAGCAAGCCATGGCTCATGGATTCAACATCTGTAAGGACAGATGCTCCCGTCGTTGTAAAGCCGCTGACTGTCTCAAAAAAAGCATCTGCATATGAAGGTATCTCACCGCTTATAAAGAACGGCAATGCTCCCACTGCGGACATAGCAAGCCAACCGAGAGCCACAATAACAAAGCCTTCCCTTGCATATATAACGGAATTCTCAGTTTTGCATATAATTGAAAGCGGAATACCGATAACAAGAGAAACGGCAATAGCAATAAGAAATGACCAGATGCAGTCTTCTCTGTAAATAAGAGAAACGATCAACGGAAGCACCATAAGTCCCGATGCCGCTTTAAACATCTGTCCTAATATATAAAATACCATTCTGCGATTCATAAAATACCCTCAGTTATCTGATAATATCATAAAGGTCATACAGACGTTGATTACAGGCGATAACAATAACCCTGTCATCAGCAAGAATAACATCATCACCACCGGGAATAATCGTCTTTCCGCCTCTTATTATTCCTGCAAGAAGAATATTTTCCTTTATGTTAAGCATTTTTATAGGTATATCGATCAATCTCGATTCAGGTTTAACATTGAATTCAAGTGCCTCTGCTCTGCCGTCCATAACACTGTAAAGAGTTTCAACATTGCTTCCCATTGAGTTCTCAAGAGCTCTCGCATAACGGACAAGTATGTCAGAAGTTACACTCTTCGGGGAAACGATAGAATCAAGACCGAGATTTTCAGCCATAATTGCAAGCTCAGCACGGTTAACCTTTGAAATAACCTTCGGAACATCATTTGCTGCGGCATAAATGGAAATAAGTATATTTTCTTCATCCATGCCTGTAAGAGAGACAAAAGCATCAACACTGCGAAGTCCCTCTTCAAGAAGCAATTCCTGCTGGGCACCGTCACCCTGTATTATAGTTGCCTTTGGTAACAGTTCACTCAGTTCTGAGCACCTTTCAGGCGACTTTTCAATTATCGTAACAGCAACACCCGATGCAATAAGCATTTTTGCAAGATAAAATGAGGTTGTACTGCCGCCGAGTATCATAACATTTTTTGCTTGTTTCTGAAGCATACCGAGGGCTTTGAGCATCTTTTGAATTTCTGAATGAGATGCGGTAATACCTATCTTATCGCCGTTTTTAAGTACAAAGCTACCGTCGGGGATATATACCTTGTCCCCTCTTCTGACAACACAGACGAGCAGATGCACACCGTACTTTTTCTTAAGCTCCATAAGCTTCACACCGTCAAGTGGAGAATCGTCCCTGAGTCTGAGCTCGATCATTTCGATTCCTCTTCGTGAGAAGTACTCGATTTTAACGGCTGAAGGCAATTTCAGAATATTAAACAGCTCCCTTGCTGTGAGAAGCTCGGGATTTATCGACATTTGCAGATCAAGATGCTTTCTGAGAAAGCCGAGACTGCTGTCGTTGTATTCGGGATTTCTGATACGTGCAATTGTATTTTTTGCTCCCATCTTTTTAGCAACAAAACAACTGAGCATATTAAGCTCATCAGAGCCTGAAACGGCAACAAAAAGCTCAGCAGCAGCAACACCTGCCTCGTCAAGTGCTTCTGTATCAGCACAGTTACCGCACACACACATAACATCATATATATTTGAAATTTCTTCAATTACTGAGGGATCGGAATCCATCGCAACGACATCATGACCTTCATTTGCAAGGCTTTCGAGTATTGTTTTACCGATTTTTCCGCATCCGCCGATAATAATTTTCATGATAATCTCCCTTATGAATACACAATCTGTATTAAATAGAAGTGTAGCACTTTTGAATGCAATTTTCAAGAGAATTAATAATTTTGTCAGACAAAAATGAAAGAAAAAAAATTCCTGATAAAACATATAAATATTTTCACATTTTACATGGGGTATGTTCAACGTTTAACAACTTTTTTTATACATTCCTCATAATTATTACGATGACAATGGTATATTCCACACTGCAATCTAATTGATTTTCTCCTTGGCAAAATTGAATTGTTCTGAAAGAAAGCATCTCGACTTTGTGAGCCGAGATGCTTTTTCTGATTCGTGTCACTAAGCACGAATTTTGTGGGAGTGCGTCACATTTTAGAACCATGGTTAATAATTACATATTAATATCCGTGATCAACATGTTTCCAATCGCCACCTGAAGTTCTCACCAATATCCAATTCCAGTTTTTGTAAGTAAAATCAGAATTAAGACCGCTGTTTCCTGCGGGAGAATCTGTATCAAACGACGACAACAGCACAATTACTTCGTCAGCATTATACCGCTCCGCCCAATCCTGATATTCCGCAGCCAAATCATCACCGGCATAATATATTTCAGTAAGAGTACAACCACTCCACCCTGCTTTAAATTCTTTTGTAATTGTGTTAATCGCCAAAGAAATATCTTCCTGTGAATATATTTTCGACTCAACAAAAGGTACCGTTACACCATCGGTTTTACCTCCACTACAAGCACATAAGCTGAGAATCAACAAAACCAACATTATTACAGATATCATTTTTTTCATATTGTTTCAAATCCTTAATAATATTGTTGCAAATTAATTATAGCACATATGATACGAAATTACAATCGGGTGCGGGTGTCCCGCCCACACTTATTCACTCTTACTTCTTACTTA
>CAZTFS010000036.1:13346-20445 GCA_964613045.1 uncultured Eubacteriales bacterium | reverse complement strand
TCTCCTTAACGACTCTTTCCATACGTGTAAAGCCGATACGAACCTGATTCTGAAGAAGCTCGCCTACAGAACGGATTCTTCTGTTACCGAGATGGTCAATATCGTCAAGCGAACCGACATCATTGCCGAGGCAATTGAGATAGTTGATAGATGCGATAATATCCTCAAGTACGATATGCTTCGGAATAAGAAGGTCACAATTCTTTTCAAGTGCTTCCATAACGGAGTCTTTGTCATCTCCGCAGGATTCAAGAACGGACATAAGTGCCTTATAGCTGACCTTTTCATTTATACCGATATCCTCAAGCATCTCCGTTGTGATACCCTCGGGAAGGTAAGGAAGAATATCGACCATACCTGTTGCAATGATCTTAACGACCTTTCCGTCAAGATCAACGAACGCAGTATCAACACCTGCCTGCTCGATCTCGAAAGCCTTTGCCTTTGAGATCTTCTCACCTGCATCTGCAAGGATCTCACCTGTTGAAGGATCTGCAATAGCTTCAGCAAGAACATGATGCTTAAGTCTGTCAGCAATACCAAGCTTCTTATTATATTTGTATCTGCCTACTCTTGAGATGTCATAACGGTGTTCATCAAAGAACAGACCCTCAAGATAGGATTTAGCTGTATCAAGTGTGGGGGGCTCACCGGGACGAAGCTTTCTGTAGACTTCAAGAAGAGCTTCAGCCGTATTCTTTGTAGGATCTTTCTCAAGTGTAGCCCTGATTCTGTCATCATAGCCGAAGAATTCGTCGATCTGAGCATTTGAGTCAAGAATGTTATCCTCAAGGAATGCACCCATTGCTCTGATAAATGTTGTAATGCAGATCTTTCTTGTCTTATCTATTCTGACATAGAAAACGTCATTCTGATCCGTTTCGTATTCAAGCCATGCACCTCTGTTAGGGATGACAGTTGTTGCAAAAAGCTTTTTACCGGTCTTATCTCTGGACATGTCATAATAAACACCGGGAGAACGAACCAACTGTGAAATAATGACACGCTCGGCACCGTTTATAACAAATGTGCCGCTTTCGGTCATCTGGGGGAAATCACCCATGTAAACTTCATTCTCTTTGACCTCACCGGTCTCCTTGTTGATAAGCCTTGCAGTAACTCTCAGAGGTGCTGCAAAAGTAGCGTCACGCTCCTTGCATTCCTTGACAGTGTACTTAGGTTTGTCATCCATTCGGTAGTCAACAAATACCAATGACAGATTACCCGAATAATCCGTAATTTCGTCGATATCTCTGAATACCTCTCTGAGACCCTTATCAAGAAACCACTGATAAGAATCCTTCTGCACCTCAATAAGGTTGGGCATTTCCATAACCTCATTGATGTGAGCAAAGCTCATTCTTGTCCTGCTTCCCTGTTTTACAGGTTTAACGTTGACCATGAATCATCACTCCGTTCTTTTATTTATCCCGTTTGGAACGGCTTTTCCATAGAAAAACCGGGAAAATACCAAAAAATTCTGATTGATTTTTCTGTTTTTTGTGATATAATTTTAACAGGTTATTTTCGTCAATCGTATACCTATCCATTATAATACAGCTTATTATTTTACACGAATCATGTCAAGTTGTCAAGAGGATTTTTTTAATTTTTTAAGTTTTTTATCACTTTAAATATTATTTATTTTTCAGCTCTTTGATTTTTCGGCATTAAAACAGTATAATTTCTGCAAAAATGTGTTGAACAATGCTTGTAAATGTTGTATAATGATTCTTAATAAATTATGAGAGGAGCTTAGACTTATGTTTGACAACAGAGTTCTCGCCGACACCTCGGCAAAGTTCGCAAAAGACGGACTTACCTTCGATGATGTATTGCTTATCCCCGCAGAATCCAATGTTCTGCCTGCAGATATCAAGCTGGAGACAAAGCTTACATCTAAAATTACACTTAACACACCCGTTATGACTGCCGCTATGGATACAGTCACCGAGTCAAGAATGGCAATTGCAATCGCCCGTGAAGGCGGTATCGGTGTTATTCATAAGAATATGTCCGTCGAACAGCAGAAGGATGAGATCGATAAGGTCAAAAGAAGTGAAAACGGCGTTATCAAGGATCCGTTTTTCCTTCATCCCGATAATTATGTATATGAAGCAAATGACCTTATGCACAACTATCGTATTTCAGGTGTACCCGTATGTGACGATGAAGGCAAGCTTGTAGGTATTCTTACAAACCGTGACCTTCGTTTCATGACAGATTTCAATGTTAAGATAAATGAAGTAATGACAAGAGAGAATCTTGTTACCTCTCATATCGGCACAACTCTTGCAGATGCTAAGACGATTCTTATGAAGCATAAGATCGAAAAGCTTCCCCTTGTTGACGAGAACGGCTACCTCAAGGGACTCATTACTATTAAGGATATAGAGAAAGCTGTTCAATATCCCAACTCGGCACGTGACGCTTTCGGCAGACTTCTCTGTGCGGCAGCTATCGGTGCAACACCCGATGTTCTTGACAGAGCAGCAGCTCTTGTTGAAGCTAATGTTGACGTACTTGTTCTTGATTCTGCACACGGTCACTCACAGAACATTCTCAAGGCAGTTTCAAAGGTCAAGGCTGCATTCCCCGAAATTTCACTTATTGCGGGTAACGTTGCTACAGCAGAAGGCACAAAAGCTCTTATCGATGCAGGTGCAGATGCTGTCAAGATCGGTATCGGCCCCGGTTCAATATGTACGACCCGTGTTGTTGCAGGTATCGGTGTTCCTCAGGTTACTGCTATTTATGATTCCGCATGTGAAGCTGCAAAGCACGGCATACCTATTATTGCCGACGGCGGAATCAAATATTCAGGTGAAATTGTCAAAGCTCTTGCTGCAGGTGCAAACTGCGTAATGCTCGGTTCACTCGTTGCAGGCTGTGAAGAAGCTCCCGGAGATACTGAGATATATCAGGGCAGACAGTTCAAAACATACAGGGGCATGGGCTCAATCGCAGCTATGAATTGCGGCAGCCGTGACAGATACTTCCAGACAAACAACAAGAAGCTCGTTCCCGAAGGTGTTGAAGGCAGAGTTCCTTATAAGGGACTTCTTTCCGACACTGTCTATCAGCTCATGGGCGGTGTCAAGTCAGGTATGGGTTACTGCGGTGCTCCTGACATCGAAACACTTCAGAACACTGCAAAATTCATCAAGATCACAAGTGCAAGCCTTGTAGAGAGCCATCCTCACGACGTTTTCATCACAAAGGAAGCTCCCAACTACTCTGCCAAAGAGTAATATTATTATAAATTGATAAAAGGGTGATATTATGGCTAAAAAAACAGAAATGTCAGCATACGGCACAGAGCTTATGTTTAAAAAGACACGAAGCAATCATCCCGTAAGAAGCCGTTATATGGCGGCAGTTCTTGCCATTGTACTGGGCACATTTGGCGTACATCATTTTTATCTCAATAATTTTATCAAGGGAATACTCATGCTGATCCTTTCAGCAATATGTACAGTCATTGACATTCTGGGGATTTTTCAGTTCAGTTTTATACTTATCCCTGTTGTGATCTCTGTTTTTACAGGTCTTGTATATCTGATAAGATCAGATGTAAGCTTTGCAAAAAGCAATCATGTAAGAACGATTTAAAAACCAGCACAAAAAAAATTTATCGCCCGATCTTCATCGGGCGATTTTATACTGTTAATTTGCAGGATTGAAACGGATCGCAGGTGAATTTTCATCAAGGACTTCAAAGGAATAACCGTTTGCAAGCCCGTATTCAATGATCGTCGGTATCGCTTCAACCGTGGCTTTCTTTATATCATGCATAAGAACGATGGATACGCTTTTACCCTTGATCTGATTTATTGTCGTGCGGGCAATTTCAGAGGAGCTGTAACCCGATGTGTCATAGCAATCCACATTCCAGTCAAAATAGTAATAGCCTGCGTTTGTCATTGTTTTTGAAAGCTTTGTCATTATGCCTCTGCAATAGCTTCTGCTGACTGTGTTACTTGTACCGCCGGGAAAACGGAATATTTTTGTATCAATACCCGTCTGTTCCTTGATAATATCATGCATTGCATTGAAATCTTTCAGATATGCCGACTCACTTGAATAAATGTTCCACTGATGAGTCAGAGTATGCACGCCGATGGCATGACCGTCATCAGCCATTGTCTTGAGCAGCTTTATGTAGTTAGGATTCTGATTTGTAACAAAGAATGTAGCCTTGACTCCGTAGGATCTCAGATAATTCAGAAGCTTTTCGGTATACGGTCCCGGACCGTCATCAAAGGTCAGATAAACGACTTTGTCGCTCTTTTTCTCAATTTTGACCGATTCGGAATAATTACATCTTTTGCATTTTCTTGTTTTAGAATCCTTTGACTCTACCCAATCGGAAAAACTGTGTCCGAGAGCCTTGCCGTCCTCACGGTCAGTATCAATATGACCGCATACGGTACATTTTACGGTAAGTCTGCCGGAAGCAGTGCAGGTGGCTTCAATTTTTGAAGTTTCAAGCTTGTGTCCCAAAGCAGGGACAATATCGGTTCTTGAGCCGTCTTCAATGTGACATTCGGCACATTTATTTGTTGTATATCCCTCATTCACACAGTCGGGAGCAACCGTATAAGACTCAAAAACATGTCCGTGCAGAATACACTCAAGAGATTCGACGGATGCCGCCACACGCAGTGCCGTTCTTGCATCGGCAGCAGTTATTTTGCCGTCATTGTTATAATCTCCGTATGTAAGAATATAAGCTGTTTCCTTTTCCAGCTCGGCAGAGCATCTGAGCAAAAGTCTCGCATCATAGGCATTGACCTTTCCGTCGTTATTCACATCTGCAAACTTTGATTCGTCAAATTCTATCGTCTCTTCAGACTCAACCTCAGATACTAATTCAGAATTCCCCTCTGATTCCGACACATATACAGCATCTGTTCCCGCAAAAGCCGATATGCCCACCGTAAACAGAACAGCAATTGCAACAATAAGAGGCAATATTGTTTTTTCTATAACATTTTTCATTTTTCCTCTTCCTTCTCTTTTTGTAAAAATTATTATAGTTGTTTCTTTTTGCCATGTCAATATAATGCCGAAAAAAATCAAAAAAAAGTCAAAATAAATAAAAAAGAGTCGATACCGTTCAGCACCGACTCAATTCTTTTACACAATCTTCAAATGTTCCGTTAATTATCCGTGCAGCTTCTGCGATCATCAGATTCAGCGGATAGCCGAAATCCTCGACCGTTCGCCCCTCTTCATCTTTAAAACCGTATTTTTCAACAAGAGGTGAATCATCACTGAGATAAACAATTATCTTCTTGCCCTTTGCAGCAGCGTAGCCTATTTCAAAGGCTGTTCCCACATCCATTTCGCCACGGAATTCATTTCCGTTGGCAATAACCGCATCGGAAATTTCTATAAGTCCCACATTGCCGCTATATATTTCGGCAGACGACTCACATTCGTTATCAAGCGGATAAAGTCCCTCATGACCGTACTTTTCACAGATTTTTTTATATTTTTTTCCGATTTCAACAGCATCGGCTTCAAAAACATCAGGACCGGCTATATATATCTTCATATCAATAAAATGTTGCAACAGTTTCTTCGGGCGGATTAGTCTTTGCGACATCGATTGCCGTCAGCACGGGGCCTTTTCTGCCGTAAAGCTTGTTGAATTTAATGTCGATCTTTGCTGTAAGCCGGATCCAGTCGGCATTGCTGACAGTGTGACTACCCTGCCATTTTACAAGCATACCGCAGTAGGTAATATCATCGGCACAGCAGGTCATTATATGTCTGCCGCATACAAACATATCCTCAGGGAATTTTTTATTAACGGCACAGATTCCCTTAAACTTGACCGTCTTGCCGTCATACTGTTTCATATTCTCCATAATGTCACGGTAAAGCAGAGCAAAATCACGGTCTTCGACCTTAATGACATCGGCGTTCACGTCGAAAGGAAGAGGATCCTCGATCTCATCAAATTCAGAAGTACCGTCATCAAAATCGTAAATTATCTCGCACCGTCTTGAAACACCTCTGACGATCTTATGGAACGGCATCCTGTCGTCAGCTTTATTGAAACGATTGAATGCTACCATCTCACAATTGCTCAGCTTATCGACAACAAGACTTCTCATGTTTGCATTATACTGAGCAAATGTTGCAGAGTCGGCTATAAAAATTATCTGATAGATCATCCAGCCTTCAGGCATTGCCTCAAAAAATTCATTAATAAGCCACATGCCGTTGTACTCGACCATAACACGCTCAGCATGAATCTCGTTTGCCCATTTTCCCAGATTAGCTTCAGTCATCTCGGACTTATCGTCTATGACCTTAATATGAACATTCTGACCGTAGAAAGCTGACGGATCATATTCCTCTTCTCCCTCCTCGCAAACAAGAAGAAGAGTCTTTTCGCCTGTATTAAATCGGTCATCTTCAAGAGTACCCTGAATGAATTTTGTTTTACCGCATTCAAGAAAACCTGTGAACAGATAAACAGGAAGTTCTTTATTTCTCATACTGATAACCACCCTAATATATTGATAAATTCTTGAGATAAGAAATAATGGAGAATAAGTAATAATGCCGGAAGGGCTTCAAATTTTATTGTTTTTTATTTCTTCTTTTTATAATTTGTGGGCACAGCCGGACAAATTATTTTTTACACCCCGAATAATTCTTTTAATGCGTCATCATTGATCTTTGAGCCGATAACACAAAGCCTTCCGATAATGGATGCTGAACCGTTTCTGACATCTGATTCATCGGGGACATAATCAAAATGTATCCATTTTCCGTCTGTTGACTGAACGATACCTTTTGCACGAAGGATCATGCCGTACTTGTGCATATCCTCAAGTGCATCAAGACAATTATTAATTTCCTCTGCAGTAAACTTCTTTGTTGTCTCAACACCCCAGCTTGCAAATACTTCGTCTGCATGGTGGTGATGATGCTCATGATCGTGATCATGACAGCCACAGTTGCAATCTTCATCGTGATCGTGATGGTGATGATGTTCATGCTCATGCTCATGGTCATGCTCATGGTCATGGCAACCGCAATCGCAGTCCTCATCATGATCGTGATGGTGATGATGTTCATG
>CAZTFS010000036.1:0-13246 GCA_964613045.1 uncultured Eubacteriales bacterium | reverse complement strand
ATGTTCATGGTCATGGCAATCACAGTCTTCATCGTGATCGTGATGGTGATGATGTTCATGCTCATGGTCATGTTCATGGTCATGGCAACCGCAATCGCAGTCCTCATCATGATCGTGATGGTGATGATGATGGTGGTGATGATGTTCATCAAGCAGCTCATCAAGCTCTGCGGAAAGAGTATCTTTTCTTTCGATTGCTTCTGCTATCTGCTTACCCTCAAGCTGATCCCAGGGTGTCGTAATAATAACAGCCTTGTCGTTATGCTTTCTGAGAAGTTCAACTGCTGTTTTCAGTTTTTCTTCGGAAACATCGCCCGAACGGCTGAGAACGATAGTGCCTGCATGCTCGATCTGATCGTTAAAGAATTCACCGAAATTCTTCATGTACATCTTGCACTTACCCGCATCAACGACAGCCGTAAAGCCGTCAAGCTCGATATCATGTGATTCAATTTTTAAAACCGCTTTGATAACATCGCTGAGCTTACCGACACCCGAAGGCTCGATAAGGATCCTGTCGGGAGAATAATCCTCAAGAACCTTTTCGAGAGCTTTTCCGAAGTCACCGACAAGAGAGCAACATATACAGCCCGAGTTCATTTCAGTGATCTCAACACCTGCATCCTGTAAAAAGCCTCCGTCAACGCCTATTTCGCCGAATTCGTTTTCGATAAGCACCAGCTTTTCACCGGCATACGCCTCTTTAATAAGTTTTTTTATAAGTGTGGTCTTACCTGCACCTAAAAAACCCGAAAAAATATCGATTTTAGTCATTTCATTCGCCTTCCGTTATTTGATTATTATATTATAACACCCTTGTCAAGTGGTGATTTTGCTGATAGGAATATATTGATAACAAACTGAAAAATCTGATCCCGAAACCTATATTCATTTATTTTATCATATATAATAACATATTTCAAGCTCTGCATTTGACTGACAAATGAATTTTTTAATAAATTTTTTTCAAAAAGCCTGTCAATTTGGTATTGACAACCACTCAACATTGAAGTATAATAAATGTGCATATTTATAGTTTTAAAAAAATAAGGAGGAAACTTCATATGAAAAAAACAATAGCTATATTGTTAGCATGTATTATGCTTATAAGCTGTGCACCGATCTTATCCTTTGCCGCAGACACTACTATTACAGAGTCCGGTACACTTACTGATCCTCTTGTAATTGCCAGCGGTGACACTCTTACTATTAAAAGCACCTGGACACTTGCCGCACCCCTTACTATTAATGAAGGTGCTGCCCTTGTGGTTGAAGCCGGAGGTTGGCTTACCGTTGCACCTGGCGGTCAGCTCATCAACAATGGTACCATCACCGTTGAAACAAAAGGTGGAATCCAGTCAGCCGGATCAGGCACCGGTGAAGCAGATGCTTCATTCATTAACGGTGAAAGCGGCGAAGTCAATCTTGCCAAAAACAGTTTCTTCCGCATTGAAAGAGGTACATATGCTTACAACAAGGGTAAAATAAAAAATATTGACAGAATGACTGTTGACGGTACCCTTAATCATTGGATCGTATATCCTCAGGACTGGTCTGCTACTTATAAAGCCACTGAAATGTGGGACAGAACAGCAAAAACTGTCCGTTTTACTGTTGAGCATGTAAATGACGGCGACCTTGATTCTGATACAGGTTATACTGTAGCTTCCAATTACAAAGCAGTTCCTTCTTCAGGCGGTTGGTGTGAGCATGGCGTTAAGGAATACATCCTTATCACTCCCGAAGACGGTGCCGGTGATTGGGTAGACACAGGCAGAATGCAGCTTGTTGTTAACGGTTCAGTTTTTGACACATCAGAAAGAATTGATAACGACAGAGGTGTTTTCACTATCACTCCTGTTGATTCGATGGAGATCTCAATTCGTTCATACAGCTACAAAGAAATCGTTAAACTTTTTGAGATTGAGCTTCCCAGAACAGAAGGCTACTATGTAAAGGCTAAGGACGGCGAAGTTGACAGTATTACTGTTGAATACGGTAAAACATTTTCATTCACAGTTGTTCTTAGTGAAGAATATGACAAGTCAGACTTCTATGCATACGCAAACGGCGTATATCTTGAACCTGACCAGTACGGATACTTTGATATTACAGGTCCTATAGTTGATTATTCAATGTTGCCGTCAGGTGGCGTTCAGGAAGATATATCAATCACCATCATGGGTGTTCAGTCCAACGCCAGTGCAGAACAGGCAAACAGCATCATCAACTTCGTCAAGGAAATATTTGATATAATTCAGAGCATCTTCAGTTACTTTGGTGATCTTTTCTCAGGTATATTCGGCGGTCTTACAACTACTGAATAATCTAAAGATAACATTTTGACCGTCGGTTTTCCGACGGTCTTTTTTTCTGCAAACAACACATAAGGAAAGCGGATCTTTTCAGACCCGCTTAAAAATCTTATATATCGTTTTTAACAATATCTTCGTATGTCTCACGTTTAATAACAGTTCTGACTTTTCCGTCTTTGACCATCAGCACCTGCGGTCTGGGAATTCTGTTATAGTTTGAAGCCATGGAATAGTTATACGCACCCGTTGAAAGAACTGCAAGTATATCACCTTTTTCAACTGACTGTATCAGCGTATTCTCCTGAATAATATCTCCGCTTTCGCAGCATTTGCCTGCAACCGTGACAACAGTATTTCTTTCATCTGCAGCTTTATTTGCACACATTAATGTGTAATCTGACTGATAAAGGATATATCGGGGATTATCCGTCATACCGCCGTCAACAGAAACATAAGTCCGAACATCGGGAATCTTTTTTACACTGCCGACAGTGTAAAGAGTAACAGCCTCAGATCCGGCTATACTTCTGCCCGGTTCAATAAGAATGAACGGTACAGGCATATCGTATTTTTCTGCAGCAGCCTTTACAGCTTCCGAAACAGGCTTCATATAGGCATTAAAGCCGACAGGCTTGTCCGATTCAACATATTTGATACCGAAACCGCCGCCAAGATCAAGCTCAGATATAACAATTCCTGTTTCAGCCTTAATATCGGCAAGGAATTTCATCATAACCTCTGCTGCGTGAACAAAAGGATCAATATCAAATATCTGAGAACCGATGTGACAATGCATACCCACAAGATTGACATTTTCTGTTTCGGTACACAGTTTTACGCATTCCATTGCCTCGCCTGTTTCAAGTGCAAAACCGAACTTTGAATCAATCTGTCCCGTCATGATAAAGCTGTGGGTATGAGCATCAATACCGGGCTTTATACGCATGTAGATATTTGCAGTTTTACCTGTTTCTTTTGCGATCTCACTCAGAGTCCTGAGCTCATCGGGATTATCTACGATAATTCTGCCTACACCGCTGTCAAGAGCATATTTAAGCTCCTGACGGGATTTATTATTACCGTGAAAATACATTCTTTCAGCAGGAAAACCTGCCTTGAGAGCAGTGTATATCTCACCGCCCGAAACAACATCAAGTCCCATTTTTTCTTCATTTACGATACGGCACATTTCAAGACATGAAAAAGCCTTACTTGCATAAAGCACTCTGCCGTTACCGCCGTAATACTCTTCAACTGAATCAACAAATGCCCGGCAATTATTTCGAATACCGTTTTCACTGTAAATTATAACAGGAGTACCGTACTTTTCAGCAATCTCTACCGTATCCGCACCGCCTATGGTAAGGTTGCCGTTCTGATTAATATCAAGACTGTCAGAAACAAACATAGATTTATCTCTCCTTTGAAAACAAAACTTATTCACCCAAATACTGTTCGACCGTTTTTCTCAGCAGATCACAGCCCTCACCCGTCTGAGCAGAAAACTCAATTTTCACACAGTCACCTGCAAAAGCAAGCTCCTGTTCAAGTTCTGCTCTGCGTTTTTCTCTCTCTGTCTTATTGAGCTTATCGCACTTTGTCAAAACAATTATAAAGGGCATTCCCGCCTCTTTTATGAAATTGATCATAGTTTCATCGTCCTTGGACGGTGCATGACGGATATCAACCAGCTGTACCACAAGTCTGAGGTTACGTCCCATCCGGAAATAACCTTCCATGAGGTCTGCCCATCTGCGTTTTTCATCATCAGAACGCTTTGCATAGCCATAACCCGGCAGATCAGAAAAACGAACATCCCCGACTCTGAAAAAATTAACAGTTGTAGTTTTTCCGGGCATGGAGCTGACTCTTGCCAGGTTTTTACGTCCGAAAAACTTATTTATGAGAGAAGATTTACCTACATTCGAACGCCCTGCAAAAGCGATCTCCGGCAAATCCGACATCGGCAACTGCTTTGATGTACCGAATGCCGCTTCAAATTGAACCAAATTATAATTCATAATATAACCTCAGTTATAAACTCCTACCTGTGAAGAAGTACCCTTGCGATGTACAGAATTTACTTTCTCGCTCTTCTCTTCTCTTACGAGTGCAACAGCAAGAACCTCATCAATGGTCTTGACAGGAATGAACTTTATTTTTTCTTTCACAACATCATCTATTTCAGCAAGATCTGCAGCGTTACCCCATGGAATAATAACTTTTTTCATTCCGTGTCGGTATGCAGCCATTGATTTTTCTTTGAGACCGCCTATGGGCAGAACTCTGCCTCGGAGCGTTATCTCACCTGTCATGGCAATGCTTCCTCTTACAGGAATTCCGCTGAGAGCAGAAAACAGAGCTGTTGTGATCGTGATACCTGCAGACGGACCATCTTTAGGTACTGCTCCCTCAGGCACGTGGATATGAATATCTTTATTTTTATAGAAATCATTATCAATTCCGAATTGATCTGCACGGCTTCTTACAAGGCTGACAGCCGTTTTGGCAGATTCCTTCATTACATCGCCCAACGAACCCGTAAGCTCCAGCTTTCCTGTGCCGTCGAGGACAGATATCTCTATGGTAAGCATTTCTCCGCCAACAGATGTCCATGCAAGACCGTTAACAATTCCTATCTCATCAGCAATACCGAAATCATCCTCACGGAACTTGACAGGACCTAAATAATCACTGAGATTTTTGTCTGTAACGGTAATTTTTTCAGCCTCACCGTCAACGAAACTAACGGCACACTTACGCATGACTTTTGCACAAAGTCTTTCAAGCTGTCTGACACCGGCTTCCTTTGTATAGCCGTCGATCATCAGACGAAGTGCTTTGTCGGTAAATTTAAGCTGAGTTTTTTCAATATTATGTTCCTTGAGCTGTTTCGGAACAAGATGTTTTTTTGCAATGTTGAATTTTTCCTCATGAGTATAGCTGTTAAGATCTATTATCTCCATTCTGTCTCTTAAAGGTTCGGGAATGGAGTATTTATCATTTGCGGTTGTGATAAACAGAACCTTGCTCAGATCAAACGGCATGTCAATAAAATGATCGACATAGGTTGAATTCTGCTCACCGTCAAGCACCTCAAGAAGTGCAGATGCAGGGTCGCCCTTAAAATCACCGCTGAGCTTATCTATTTCATCAAGCAGAACAAGCGGATTAGCACTTTTTGCATCAATAACAGCATTGATTATTCTTCCGGGGATCGCACCGATATAAGTTCTTCTGTGGCCTCTTATTTCAGCTTCATCACGGACACCGCCCAGAGAGATACGCACATAGTTTCGGTTCATGGCTTTTGCTACAGAACGGGCAATTGATGTTTTTCCCACTCCGGGAGGGCCTGCGAGACAAATTATCTGCCCCTTTATATCCGGCGACAACGCTCTTGCGGCAAGCATCTCTACAATTCGTTCTTTTACATCTTTAAGACCGTAATGATCCTTGTCAAGCTGTTTTCTGGCATTTGTCAATTTTAAATTGTCTTTTGTGTAAACTCCCCAGGGAAGAGCAAGACACTTATCAAGATAAGTTCTTACAACATTTGCATCCGGTGAACCGGACGACATTTTTGCAAGACGTCTGCATTCACTGTAAAGTTTATCCTTTAATTCATCGGGCATTTTACTGTTTCCGATCATTTCAGCATATCTGTCAGCCTCTTCGGGAGTGTCCTCGCCCTCACCCAACTCATCATAAATGACTTTCAACTGTTCTCTGAGATAGTAATCACGCTGGTTTTTGTCCATCTGCTCCTGCACTTTTGAATGTATCTCATCTTCAAGTATAAGCAGCTCGATTTCCTGAGAAAGGACAACGCCGAGATATTCAAGTCTTGTCAACGGATTAAGCTCTGCAAGCAAATGCTGTTTCTCGTCAACAGGCATAAAGATATTACCTGCTATTTTATCAGCGATAATGCCCGAATCGGTTTCTCTCATAATATCGGCAATGATATCGGGGGCTATCTTGGTGGAAATATCGCAATAATCACTGAAAAGGGAACGGACATTTCTGATAAGTGCAGTTTCATAATCAAACAGCTCATTGCTGACAGGTGTATCAGTCCTCGGTCTGACAAAACCTCTGATAAACGGCTTTGTGCTGATCATCTCACTCAATGATGCACGATATTTGCCTTCAACGATAACTCTTAATGTACTGCTTGATTCCGAAGCTCTCAGCACCTGCTTGACCGTGCCGACAACACCCATGGGATAAAGCCCTGTGAGCGTCGGTTCTTCGTCTGCAATGTTTCGCTGAGCAACAAGAAATATATCTTCATTTTTAGAAAGTGCATATTTTACGGCAGCAACCGAAGCAGGTCTGCCCACATCAAAATGAAGCGTCATGTCAGGGAACAGAACAAGTCCGCGAAGTGCTATCACCGGCATGGAAAGTCTGTTATCTTCATTTGCGTTCATTTTATCAACTCCAATGTATAAAAACAATAATAGAATTTTATTATATAATATAAAATCCTATCTTGCAAGCTATTTTTTAAAAGTTAAAGGAAGTCACAAAATTGCGGCTTCCTTTAAATATTTTCTGTTTATTCTGTTCTGAGGGCTGCAACAGGATCTTTCTTTGCTGCCCATTTTGCAGGAATTGCACCGCCGATAACTGTAAGCACAACACTTATTGCAACAAGTCCTGCTGCATAAAGAGGATTGAGAACAGCTACATTCTCAAGCTCGGTCAGCTTGTATATTACCATATTTATCGGAATCGTCAACAGATAAGAAATACCTATCGCCAATGCACCCGATACAATACCGATTATCAATGTTTCAGCATTAAAGACACGGGTAATGTCTTTCTTTCTTGCACCCAATGCTCTGAGAACACCGATCTCCTTTGTTCTTTCAAGAACAGAGATATACGTGATAATAGCGATCATGATAAGGGAAACGACAAGTGAAATTGAAGCGAAAGCAACAAGAACTATCGTTACGGCACTCATAATACTGCCTGTAAGTTCAGTAATCGTTTCTGACATATCCGTATAGATTATCTCATAACCCTCATCAGCTGTTGCATTGTACTCATCAAGATAAGCTATAAGCTTTTCTTTTTCATCAAAATTCTGAGGATAAAGGAAGATTGCGTATGGCTCACTGCTTCCGCCGTACTGAAGAAGAAGTGCCTTTTTACCGTTCTTGTCCACCGCTGAAAGAGGATTTGTAGGTGTAACATCAATATCAGATGCCATAATATCCTTTATCATAGCAGATCCGCTGTTAAGATCAATAAGCTCCTGAACAAGATCATCGCTGTAACCGATACCTGTACCTAAAAGACCGATCGTCTGATCCGCCTTAAGTCTTACAATACCGCAGATTTTAATTGAAATATTGCTCTCGTCATTATACATCGTCTCAAGGTCGGTATTCTGCATGTATACGCCGTAATCAGTCTTAGAATAGAATGCATCATTTCCCACAAGCTTGTATTCAGTTCCGATTATATCGTCGAAGCTCACTGTATCACCGGAAACATCAAAGCCGAGAGCTTCCATAACGGTACGGCTGACGGAATTGTCCGACTCAACAATAACAACGACCTCATGCGTATTTGTGGGAAACGAACCCTGAATCACATCATAATACGTTTCAAGATAGGAGGTTGATGAATCATCAACGGTTTCCGGATAGGAAGATAGTCCGACACTGCTCATACTGAAGCCGGACATACCGCCGGAATTTGCCATGCTGTCAATAAGACCGCTGATACCCGATGCAAAAGCATTAAGAGTTACTGTACCGTCATCATTTTTCTTAAGTGCATTCATTGCAACCGAACGTGTATAGCCGATACTGTTGCAAATATCGGGATCAACATTATCAAGGTACTCCATAAATTCATCAGTAAACTGATTTATATAAAGAGTGCTTTCAGCGGAAGCATCGGAAAGAACTACATAATCCGTATCAGCAAACTCACGCTCACCTGTTATCATGCTCTGCATCTGTTCATGTTGTTTCATCGCAGCTTCTTCATCTATCACAGTCACCTGCTGAGCTATAAACACGGGAAATTCATTAAGGGCATTACTCTGATATTTATCTATCTGTATCTGGAAACCGTCCGAAAGACTCAGAATGAGGGCTATACCGATAATACCTATACTTGATGCCAATGCAGTGAGGAATGTTCTGCCCTTTTTAGTTGAAATATTTCTGGCAGAAAGTTTGAGAGCAGTCCTGAACTTCATGCTTGTTTTCTTCAGACTGTAATTTGAGTCAGTATCAACATCCGAATAAGGATTTGAATCGCCTACTACATGACCATCATCAAAATTAACTATACGGTCTGCATATTCTTCTGCAAGCTGAGGATTATGCGTAACCATGATAACAAGCTTATCATCGGCAATTTCTTTGATAAGATCCATTATCTGACGGCTTGTTTTCTTGTCAAGAGCACCCGTAGGTTCATCGGCAAGAATGATATCAGGATCATTTGCTAACGCACGGGCAATGGCAACTCTCTGCATCTGACCGCCTGAAAGCTGATTCGGTTTTTTATTTATATGATCCTTAAGTCCGACTTTTTCAAGTGCATTAAGGGCTTTCTGTCTTTTTTCCTCATCAGAAACACCGGAAAGAGTCATACCCATTTCAACATTATCCATAATACTCAGATGAGTAATAAGGTTATAGCTCTGAAAAATAAAACCGATGCTGTTGTTACGGTATGAATCCCAATCGGAATCACTGAAATCTTTAGTTGACTTGCCATTTATTACAAGATCACCGCTGTCATACTTATCAAGTCCGCCGATAACATTAAGAAATGTCGTTTTACCTGATCCGCTGGGACCTAAAATAGCAACAAATTCATTACGGCGGAAATTAACGCTGACTTCATCGAGAGCTTTCTGAGTAAAGTCGCCCGTAGTATAGCTTTTTGATATATTTTTTATCTGAAGCATATTCTCTTTTCTCCCCTAATATTTTTTTTAATATTACAACGCTTATTTTAACTGAATATTAACACGCAAAAAGCAATAAATATGACAGCTTTCGTCATAAAGGAGCTGAACATTTCAACAGTTACAATATTTCCAAACAAAAGTCCCCGACGGAAACCGTCGGGGATGATCACTACAGAATCAATTCTGTTTTAAATCGTGATTATTTATATGAGTCAATAGTCTCAAGGTTTGCCGCAACTCTGAGGATCTTTCTTGCATCACTTGCGTTAACTTTGCCGTCCTTTGTAAGATCAGCAGCGAGCTTCTGATTTTCTGTAAGAGTAATAAGCGAACCTGCAGCTCTCAGAGCCATACGAGCGTCTGCAGCGTTGACCTTACCATCTTCGTTGACATCACCAAGGCTGTATGCGGGTTCAACAGGATCTACGGGATCAACGGGGTCTACGGGATCAACGGGATCAACAGGATCTACAGGATCTACGGGATCTACGGGGTCGACAGGATCTTCAGGATCTTCAACACCTGTAGCAGGAGTAACAGTAACATCAATATAATGACCGTTTGCTACGCAGTATGTGCCTTCGTAACCGTCATGAGTAGCTGTAGCAGCCTTTGTGAATGTTGCAGTCTTGCCGCAATCATGCTCAAAGAATGAGAACAGAAGGTTATCGATAAGACCGAGAACGCCGGAAATAACTGACTGGTTGAAAAGGCTTTCGGGATCATCATTTGTTGCAAGAACATCAGCAAATGCAGCAAAATCACAATCAAGAAGGCTGGGGCCAAGCTTTTCAACGAAAAGTGTGTATGTGTCAACAACGAATGTTTCGTCGCCGCAACCGTTTACAAAGTTGAGTGCTACAAGCTCATTGATAACAACATTAAGCTTATACCATGCACCGTAACCGTCGGAAGTGCCTGTTTCAATATCAAGAACATCGGCAACTGCGGGGAATCCCTTGATATAACCAAGAGCCCAGTCTACAATATCTTCAAAAATACCTTCCCAAGTATCTGCCTGAGATGCATCATATCCGACACCTGCTCTGCTGAGCCAGTAGTCAGCAACTTCCATACCCATTGTGCCGATAGCTTCAACCCACTTTGCATAGCTGATGTCTCTAACTGTGCCGTCTGCGTTGAAAACAAGCTCAGTGTAATCTGTTGTGAAAGCACATTCTTCGGGCTTAACCATATACATATCGATTGCGTAATAAGCTGCATAAAGAACAAGATTCTCAAGAGAATCAATATCAGCAGGAACATTCACACCGAGAAGTGAGGGAACAAGAAGATTTACAACTTCAAGAAGCATTTCTTCAAGATCCATACCTGCGAGCTTATCAGCTGTAAAGCTGCTGAAATCATAGGAATATGCTTTGCCGTCGATTGTGAACTCAAGCTTACCGCCGTTATATGTGGAGAGAGTCTTAAGAACATAACCGAAGAAAGATGTAAGGTTGGCAGTAATATTTTCGTTGCCACCCTTCTTGAGAGCAAGCTCTGCTGCTACAGAAGGCTGAACAATAACTTCGATAATGCCGCAAACGAGATCGTTGAGACCTTCGAAGATGCCGTTCTTAGCAAGAGCTGTGAAGTTGAAATCTGATACTTCAAATTCGTAATCAAGATTGATGATATCCTTAAGGATCGCAAGGTCTTCACTGCCGTTAATGACATCTTTGAGAGCCTTTTTAAGATCCTCATTAAGAGGCTTGATTGCAAAGGAAGCGATAACATAATCGCCGTATTTGCCGAGAAGCTCACCAAGAGTCATCTTAGCTGTCTCAGCAGCTGTCTTCTGATCAACATCTTCGCCTGTGATAAGCTTAACGAGAGCAGCAGCAAGGAGCTCATCGGAGCTGTATTCAGCATACATTGAATCTGCATATGCAGTCTCAATCTCCTTTGATGTTGTGCCGTCGCCATTGTCAACCTCAACCCAAGTAGCAACGAGATTCTCATAAAGCATCTCATTGATCATTGTGTCAAGACCGCCCATCATGCTGTTAACTTCGCCTTCGATATCGAGCTTAGCAAGATTTTTGATAGTGGAGTTGATGCCGCCGAGTGAAAGATCACCCTTAACAACTGTCTTGAAAAGATCTGCGTTATCTGCAAGCCATCCGATGAGAGCATAAACGATCTTTGTTGAATCGGAGTTTGATGTTGAAATAGCAACAGACTTCTTGCCTGATTTAACTTTAAGCGAAGAACCGTCAAGATCAGCAAGATCGCCCCAGGTCTTTGAGCCTGCATCGTTTACATAGTCAATAACACCGACAAGTGTTCCGAGAACGCCGTCAACTGAATTAAGATCAATTGTAACACCACCGAGAACCATACCGATGATGGACTTGAAGTCCTTGATCTCTCCGTTAAGGTCTGTTTCAGCAAGAACTTCGTCAAGATAAGCAAGAAGAACGTCTGCAAGAGCTTCTGTATCAGCAGTTGCAACATCTACGCCCTCTTCTTCAGCTTTATCCTTGAGCTGATCGAGCATAAATACAAGATTGAGAACGGTAGGAACGATCTCTTCTTTTCTGTCATCAAGGTCTGTAAGGAGTGTTTCTATAACAACTGCAAGGTTTTCGTTGTCAAGATATGCATCAAGAGAGGATGTATCTCTTTCGGCTGCGAATACAGATATCTGCACGCAGGAGAAAACCATTACAAGAGCCATGAAAACACTTAAGATTTTAGTGGTCTTTTTCATGAATCAACCAAATCCTTTCTATTCGGCAAAGCTGCCGTAATTTATGTAGTTTCAGCATTGAACATGCTAAAGATAGGATAATATAAATTCTTTCAAATGTCAAGTTTTAATAATATGTAAAATATTTCTTAGACAATTTTTGTATAATAGCACAAAAAGGCAAAAATTTTTTTGTTATTTATCACTACTTAACAAAACCACGAACCGAGGTGTTTTATACATCTATCGACAAACAAAAACTCAACTTTGACTTATGCTTTTGTTGAAAATGCAGAAAAATTGAAATTTGTGTAAAAAACCTTGAAATAATATTGAAATCCAAAGAAACAAGATATATAATGTATCTGAATGAAAGAGGTGAAATATCCGATGAACAGTCTTCAGAAAAAAATTCTTGCCGACGGAAAAGTGCTTCCCGGCAACATTCTCAAAGTTGACAGTTTTCTTAACCACCAGCTCGATATTTCGCTGCTCAGAGATATGGGTAAAGATTTCTATGAGCTTTTCAAAGATAAGAATATAAATAAGATCCTCACCATTGAAGCATCAGGTATTGCGATTGCATGCTATACCGCCGAGTTCTTTAATGTTCCTGTAGTTTTCGCTAAAAAGGGCAGTCATAAAAATGTCGGCAATGATGTATTTACTGCTGAGGTCTTTTCTTATACTAAGGGTACTTCCTATGAAGTTGCCGTCTCAAAGCTTTATCTTCACCCCGAAGACAGAATTCTGATCGTGGACGATTTTCTTGCAAACGGTCAGGCAGTTCTCGGTCTGCAGAAGATCATCGCTGATGCAGGTGCGACTCTCTGCGGTGCGGGAATCGCCATCACAAAGGCTTTCCAGCCCGGCGAAAAGCTTCTTATTGATGCCGGTATTGACGTAAGATCTCTTGCCGCCATCGAAAGCATGGATAACGGGACAGTCGTTTTCCGTGATTAACTTTGTATATGTTTTTACATATAAATAAATCTATAGGAGATTAAAAGAAATGAAAAAAATTCTTGCAGTTCTTCTTGCTCTTGTCATGGTACTTTCTTTTGCAGCTTGTACAAAGACACCCGGCACAGAAGAAGAATCCTCAGATGCTGCATCAGCATCTACAAGTGTTAAAGAAGTCAAAGTTGGTTTCATCTTCCTTCACGACGAGCAGTCAACTTATGACAAAAACTTCATGACTGCTGCAAAGGCAGCTTGTGAAGAAATGGGCGTTGAATACGCACAGAAAACTCAGATCCCTGAGTCAAAGGACTGCTACGATGCAGC
>CAZTFS010000035.1:0-20496 GCA_964613045.1 uncultured Eubacteriales bacterium | reverse complement strand
ATTTATCATATACTTCTTCGAGAACGGTCCTGCTTGAATCAAGACCTGCCTGTATCTGGTCAAAATAACCAATCTGCACATTTGCACCGAATCTGCAATAACCGTGATCGGGGGCGATTTTTCCCAGAACAGACTTGAGAAATGTTGATTTTCCGCAGCCGTTTGAACCTAATAAAAATACACGTTCACCTTTGTAAATATTCAGTGAAACATTGTCAAACAGAACCTTATCCTGATATGATTTTGACATTTCCGTTATCATGATAACATCATTACCGCTGACGGCTGCCGAGCTGAATTCAAGCTTCATTGTTTTTTCGTCAGCTTCGGGTGCAACCATGTCTTCTTTTATGCGGTCGATCTGCTTCTGCTTGCTTGCGATGGTTATATAATTTCTTTCACGGTTAAACTGCTTCTGCTGCTGAATAATTCCCTCAATTCGTGCAACTTCCTTTGATTGTTGCTCGAATTTGCGTCTGTCAGCTTCTTTCTGTTCAGCTTTAAGCTTTGCGAATACAGAATAATTGCCTTTTCTTACAGTCAGCTTTTTGTGTTCTATTTCCATTGTTTTGTTTGTAATTTTGTCAAGGAAATATCTGTCATGTGAGACTATAAGAGCCGTGCCGTTGTATTTTGAAAGAAAATCTTCCAGCCATTCAACACTTTTTATGTCAAGATGATTTGTAGGCTCGTCCAGTAAAATAAGGTCAGCATTGGACAGAAGGAGCTTGCCTAAGCATATTTTTGTTCTCTGACCGCCGCTGAGTTCGCCTACGGATAAGTTTTGTTCCTCCTGAGTAAAGCCCAGTCCCGACAGCATTGCATTGACTCTCGAAACGTAAGTAAGACCGCCTTCGGATTGGTATTTTTCTGTTAAAACAGCCTGTTTTTCGATCAACTGAGATATGTTATCGGGATTTGTGTCTATCTGACGGTGAAGTATTTCAAGCTCTTTTTCCATCTGCATGAGATGAGAGAAAACAGATATCATTTCTTCCTTGGCTGTTCTTGAAAAATCGGAGCAGGCGTGCTGTTCCACATAACCGCAGTTGGCAGAAGAAGACACAAAAATATTGCCGTCCGCAGGCTCATAAATACCTGCGATCAGCTTAAAAAGTGTGGTCTTACCGGAACCGTTAGACCCGATAAGACCGACCTTGTCATGTTCTTCAATGTCAAAGGAAGCTTTGTTGAAAAGAACATTGTCAAGGAATTCCATTGTCAGTTCATGTGCACTTACAATTGACATATTATACCTGTGAAAGTAAAATTTTTGTATCGCCCGATATGTAATACGAGCCGCTGTTTGCAGGGATAAAGATGCTGTCACCCTTCTTTAAGGAGTATTCTTCATCACCGCATTTTATTGAGCCTTCACCGTCGAGAACGATAAGTGAAGTAAATGATTTTTCATCTGCCGTACCTGCAAAAAGGTTTTCGACATCAATGAGAGTCATGGTAAAATATCTGCATTCTGCAAGAAGAATGCTGGTGTAGCCGTCATGCTTTACAGGCATACCGATGGGATCAAGCGTACCTTCGGGAATGGTGCATTTTGTAACATCAACAGCCTTGTCAACATGCAGTTCACGTGGCTTTCCGTCAAGCCCCGTTCTGTTGTAGTCGAATACACGGTATGTTGTGTTGCAGCTCTGCTGCACTTCGGCAAGGAGAATGCCTTTGCCGATAGCATGAAGAGTGCCGGACGAAATAAAAGCAACGTCACCGGCTTTCACCTTGGCTCTGTTCACTTTGTCAAGAAGAGTACCGTCTTCAACGGAGGCTCTGAAATCTTCTTTGCTTATATCATCTTTAAACCCATATATAAGCTCTGCATCCTCATCACAGTCGATGATGTACCATGCTTCGGTTTTACCTCTGACATCCTTTTCATGAGCAGCCGCATACTCATCATCGGGATGCACCTGCACGGAAAGTCTGTCATCAGCATCAATAAGCTTTATGAGAATAGGGAAGTCCTCTATGCTTTCAAACTCACTGCAATTTGTACCGAGACATTCAAGCCCCAGCTCGTTTTCGATAAGCTTTGAAAGTGTAAGACCGTCAAATTCGCCGCCGATAACGGTTGACTCGCCGTCCTCATGACAAGAGAGCATCCATGCTTCGGCAATGTTTGAAAGGTCAGATTTCATGTTGAAATCAGATTTTAATTTGTTACCGCCCCATATGGTTTCCTTCAGTGCGGGTTTTAAGAAAAATATACTCAAAAGCTTCACTCACCTTAAGTTATGAATATCCGCATATATTATACTATAAATTTCCTGTTTGTCAATCTTTCTTTTTGTCTTTAACAGTACATTCAAACTGTTTTTTAAGAATTTTATTGTTGCATTTTTCACAATCTGAATGCATGGAACACTTGTAACTCTTACTTCCGTCCGTATTTGTAATTTCTTCCACTGCCACGTTACGTCCTTTTACACAGCAATACTGTTCAAATGTTTTTGATAAATTTGCCACATTAACACCTCTTAACATATTTGACTACCGTAATAAATCGGTAAGTAAATTCATATTATTTGACAGAAAGGGGATAAGCCTCATTATGGTATATGCAGTTTTTGTTATTTCATCAGTCATAATCATTTTTATGATGTATAAAACGGGACATATTATAAAGTCCGTGCTTTTGTCGACGCTTCAGGGTGTAAGTGCATTGTTTGCCGTCAATTTTATCGGCGGATTTTTAAGCATACATCTGCCTCTCAATGCTTTCAGCGTTGTATCTTCGGCTGTCGGCGGTTTACCGGGTGTGATTTTCCTGCTTGTATACGATCTCTTTGTAAAATGCTTCTGACACTTCTGATAATCTATATGAAACTTGAATATAGCTTTATTCTGTGTTAGCAAAATATGACACAAAATATAAATTTCCTATTGTATTTTTCTTTTTTCGGGTGTATAATTTTTTTTAGAAACAGACAGGAGGAATTACAATGGGAAAAACAGTTATATTTGATCATCCGCTTATTCAGCACAAGCTTTCAATATTAAGAGATGTGAACACTCCTTCAAAGGAATTCAGAATATTGATCGGTGAGATCGCCATGCTCATGACTTATGAAGCTACCCGTGATCTTCCGTTGGTTGATGCTGAGATCGAGACACCGATCACTAAGATGACGGCTAAGAAGCTTGCAGGTAAAAAGCTTGCGATCGTTCCTATTCTCAGAGCCGGTCTCGGTATGGTTGACGGCGTGCTTAACATGATACCTTCCGCAAGAGTCGGACATATCGGTCTTTACAGAGATCCGGAAACACTTGAACCTGTCGAGTATTACTGCAAGCTTCCTGCAGACATAGAAGAACGTGAGGTTCTTGTTGTCGATCCAATGCTTGCAACAGGCGGCTCTGCAATTGACGCCATTTCTCAGATAAAAAAGCGTGAACCCGGGCATATCAAGTTTATGTGTACCATCGCTGCTCCCGAAGGTCTTGAGGCTCTTCAGAAGGCTCATCCCGATGTGGATATTTATTGTGCTGCTCTTGACGAAAAACTCAATGACCACGGATATATCGTTCCCGGTCTCGGCGATGCAGGTGACAGAATTTTCGGAACAAAATAATTGATTTTAGGGGCAGTGAAACGTTGCTGTCCCTGTTTTTGTGTTATGGATAATATTGAACTTGCCAAGTGATTTTTCAGGTGCATTCATGTCTTTGGGTATAAACCGTGATATGCCGGGCGATATTCCTGCGGGTAATAACTCCGCTGTTCATGTTTGTCTTGATTCTGTTACCGGTTTTATCATAAATGAGCTTGACAGGACTAAGACATACTGCTGTCAGATGCCGTCTTATTGATGAAATACCCGATATGGCAAGACCCGAAATGCGTACAGAGGAAATTATTGTTGCATCAGAGAGAATAGAAGTTCTGATTCCCGAGCACGTAATGATGCGATCGAGATTGTATAAGCTCCGATTATTTCGTTAAAAATTAAAGTGTAAAAAATGTAAAATACAGTGAAGGACAAGTATTTTTCGGTTTGAAGGATTTCTGTGTCTTGACAAAATAATAATATTGGCGTATATTAAAAATGAATAAAATATTAAAGGGTGAATATAATGAAACTTTCATTTCGTTGGTACGGCAAAGATGATAAGGTAACACTTGAGAATATCAGACAGATTCCCGGTATGCATTCGATTGTAACTGCTGTTTACGATGTTCCCGTAGGTGAAGTATGGAGTCGTGAAAGCATTGCTGAACTCAAGAAGCTTACCGAGGAGTCAGGGCTTCATTTTGATGTTATCGAAAGCGTTCCCGTGCATGAAGACATCAAGCTCGGCAAACCCACAAGGGATAAGTATATCGAAAATTACTGTGAAAATATCAGAAGGCTCGGTGAAGCAGGCGTAAAATGCATCTGCTACAACTTTATGCCCGTTTTTGACTGGACAAGAACTCAGCTTGATCATGTTCTTCCCGATGGTTCAACTTCTCTTGTTTATTATCAGGAGCAGGTCGATAAGGTCGATCCTCTCAAGAGTGATTCCGATCTTACACTTCCCGGTTGGGATGCAAGCTATACACGTGATGAACTGGCTTCTGTTGTAGCTGAGTACAATGCAATGACAGAGGACGATCTTTGGGGCAATGTCAAGTATTTCCTTGAGAAAGTTATTCCCGTTGCCGCTGAATGTGACATCAATATGGCAATTCATGAGGATGATCCCTGCTGGAGCATTTTCGGTCTTCCCAGAATCATTACTGATGAAAAGAATCTTGATAAATTCTTAAGTCTTGTTGATGATCCTCACAACGGAATTACTCTTTGTGTCGGCTCTCTTGGCTGTTCAAATAAGAATGATGTTGTTGCCATGGCAGCAAAATACGCAAAAATGGGCAGAATACATTTTGCTCACATGAGAAATGTTGCTGTTCTTGATAACGGCTTTGAGGAGAGAGCTCATCTTTCAGCCTGCGGAAGTATAGACATGTACGCTGTTATGAAAGCACTTTACGATAACGGCTTTGACGGTTATGTACGACCCGACCACGGCAGAATGATCTGGGGTGAAACAGGCAGACCCGGCTACGGTCTTTATGACAGAGCCTTAGGTGCAACCTATCTTAACGGTCTGTGGGAAGCTATTGAGAAATCAGATAAATAAAAGAGGTAATATAAAATGAATGAAATTCTTGTAAGTTTAAGCAAAATCGGTATCGTACCTGTTGTCAAAATTGATGATGCAAAGGATGCAGTGCCTCTTGCACAGGCTCTTATCAACGGCGGTCTTCCCTGTGCGGAAGTTACATTCAGAACTGCTGCTGCTGAGGAAGCAATTGCCCGGATGTCAAAGGCTTTCCCCGAAATGCTCGTTGGTGCAGGTACTGTCCTTACTATCGAACAGGTTGACAGGGCAGTTAATGCAGGTGCTAAATTTATCGTTACACCCGGCTTTAACGCAAAGATCGTAAAATATTGTGTTGATAAGAATGTTCCCGTTACTCCCGGTTGTCCCACAACTTCAGATATTGAAGCTGCTATCGAATTGGGACTTGATGTTGTTAAATTCTTCCCCGCAGAGAATCTCGGCGGTATCAGCATGATAAAGGCTCTTGCGGCTCCTTATGTCGGCGTCAAGTTCATGCCTACAGGCGGCGTAAATGCCGGCAATATCAACAATTACCTTGATTGTGATAAGATTCTTGCGTGCGGCGGAAGCTGGATGGTAAAGGATACTCTTATCAATGCCGGTAAGTTTGATGAGATCGAGGCTCTTACAAAGGAAGCTGTCGCAAATATGCTTGGCTTCAAGCTTGCACATCTTGCAATCAACTGTGATGATGAAAAGCAGGCTAAGTCTGTTGCAGATATGTTTACAAATGCATTCAACTTCACCCAGAATGAGATTCCCGTAAGCTATTTCTGTACAAGTGAGATCGAAGTTATGAAGAATAACGGCAGAGGCACAATGGGACACATTGCGATCAAGACAAATTACATGGATAAGGCTGTTGCCTACCTTGAACGCAAGGGTGTTGCTCTTGATTACGATTCTGCTAAATATGACGAAAAGGGTAAGATGAATTTCATCTATCTCAAGGAAGAATTCGGCGGTTTTGCCGTTCATCTCTGCCTTAACTGATAATTAACAGCTTTATGCTGATAAAGGGACTGTTCTGTGCAGTCCCTTTTAATAATTTTAACATAAATCGTGTTGAAAAATAAAAGAAGAATATGTATAATAATTGTGCTCAAAAAAATATTATCCCGAGAAGGAGACATATATATGAACAGAGAAGAAGCAAAAAGAAGGGCTGAAGAGCTCGTCAGTAAAATGACACTTGAAGAAAAGGCGTCGCAGCTTAAGTTCGACTCGCCTGCAATTGAGAGGCTCGGTGTCCCCGAATACAACTGGTGGAACGAAGCACTTCACGGTGTTGCACGTGCGGGTACTGCTACCATGTTCCCTCAGGCTATAGGTCTTGCCGCCACGTTCAATGCTCCCATGCTCAGAGAGATCGGTGATGTGATTTCCACTGAGGGCAGAGCTAAATATAATATGCAGAGCAAAAAGGGTGACAGGGATATTTATAAAGGACTTACTTTCTGGTCACCCAATGTTAATATTTTCCGTGATCCGAGATGGGGCAGAGGTCACGAAACCTACGGCGAGGATCCCTATCTTACGTCAAGAATGGGAGTAAATTTTGTCAAGGGCTTGCAGGGTGACGGTGAATACCTCAAAGCCGCTGCCTGTGCAAAGCATTTTGCCGTCCATTCCGGACCTGAACCCGAAAGACATACATTCGATGCCGTTGCATCAAAAAAGGATATGGAGGAAACTTATCTTCCCGCATTTGAAGCTTGCGTAAAAGAAGCAAATGTTGAAGCAGTCATGGGTGCCTATAACAGAACGAACGGCGAGCCTTGCTGTGCTCACAGCGTTCTTATGAATGAGTATCTTCGAGGTAAATGGGAATTTAAAGGGCATTATGTCTCCGACTGCTGGGCTATCAAGGATTTTCACGAAAATCATAAGGTAACAAGCGAACCGATTTATTCCGTTAAACTTGCACTTGAAATGGGCTGTGACGTAAACTGCGGCTGTACTTATGAAAGAATACTTGAAGCACACAAGGCAGGTATTCTTGACGAAAAATACATAACACGCTCATGTGTCCGTCTTTTCACAACAAGATTTTTACTGGGACTTTTTGATAAGACCGAACTTGATGATATTCCCTATGAAAAAGTCGAGTGCAGGGAGCATACAGAGCTTTCACACAAGGCGACAAAGGAAAGTATCGTTATGCTTAAAAATAACGGTATTCTTCCTCTTAAAAAGAGTCAGATAAAAACAGTCGGTGTTATCGGCCCGAATGCAAACAACAGAATTGCTCTGATCGGTAACTATCACGGTACATCTTCAAGATATATTACGGTTCTTGAGGGTATTCAGGACTATGTGGGTGACGATGCAAGAGTTTATTATTCCGAGGGCTGTCATCTCTGGCAGGACACTGTAGAGTTCCTGTCAAAACACGACAAGCCCGACCTTTTAGCGGAGGCTGAGGCTGTTTGTGAGCATTCCGACGTTGTTCTTCTTGTTCTCGGTCTTGATGAAGTGCTCGAGGGGGAAGAGGGGGATGCCGGCCCCGGAGATAAGGTCACTCTTGAACTTCCGAAGCCTCAGAGAATGCTGATGGATACTGTTCTTGCAACAGGAAAGCCTGTGATCGTTCTGAATATGGCAGGCAGCTCCATTGACCTTCGTGTTCCCGATGAAAAAGCCGATGCGATTCTGCAGTGCTGGTATCCTGGAGCAAGGGGAGGCAAGGATATTGCTGAAATTATTTTCGGTGACTGTTCACCCTCAGGTAAATTACCTCTTACGTTCTACAATTCTGTTGACGAGCTTCCCGATATCCATGATTATTCAATGAAAAACAGAACTTACCGTTATTTTGAGGGTACACCTCTTTATCCGTTCGGTTTCGGTCTTACATACGGTGATTGCAAAGCTGAAAGTATGGATACGGCAAAAAATGAAAAAGACGGCAGTTTTGACGGTGTAACAGTATCAGTAACGGTTAAAAATGACGGAAAAGCTGCAACAGATGATGTTTTAGAGGTTTATATTAAAGATGAAGAATCTGCATTTGCAGTCAGAAATCACAGTCTTTGTGCATTTGCAAGAGTACATCTTGATGCCGGTGAAGCAAAAAAAGTTGAGCTTAAGGTTGAGCCTCGTGAATTCACATCTGTTGATGAAGAGGGTAACAGAGAGATATTTGCAAAGAAGTTTACACTTTTTGCAGGCTTCAGTCAGCCCGATGCACGAAGTGAGAAGCTTACAGGCAATAAATGCGTAAAAACAACAATTGAAATCGGTAGGTAATAATGTTGTGTATTATCTTGGTTCGAGATTTTACATGCCGAAGTTTTGCAGATTTCTTAATGCAGATAAACATTTTGATACACAAACCGGAGTAACAGGCACAAATATGTATTCATATTGCAATAATAACCCTATGAACAATTAAATTGGGAGTATGTTTTTTCTGATACACGATTTACTAAAATCTCATCGGGATATAAGGAACTAAGAGGTAATGAGATACACAAAGGAATTGATATTGTAAGCAACACTTCAAGTATTTCAATAAATGGTGCTGCTATATTATCTCCATATTGGCTTGCTACACATACTGTTTCAGATTATATTGCTGAGGGGCTTACTGCGAATATTTTGTCGGACAAATATGATATGGTGAGATCTGTTTTGCCCGATAATTATAATTCAGCATGGGAAAAGAATTACTCAATTTTTATGCTTCAGGCGGAATAATGCTCAAGCAAAAAATGTAATTTTTAAGAATTGTGTTTTGATATCTGTATGGGCGGCGGAGAAATCTGCCGCTTGAAATTTTTTTCAAATGAGTGTATGATAGTATCGTATAATTTGAAAATAAGAGGAAAATTCTATGCTTGAAAAATTTAAACAACTGCCTAAATCACTAAGGATACTTATAATTTGCTTGTATTGTGTCGTTGTGTGCGGTCTTATTGCATTTGATCTTTATCTTGCGTTCGGCGAAAGTACACCGCTTTTTGATAGGGAAGATACATCTGATGAATATATCCCTGCTGATGCTGAAATTGATGAAAACGATGATGATGAAAATATTGACACCACTGTTACGGCAACGATAGTGGCAACGGGTGATATTCTGCCGCACAATCCCCTGAGAAGGGCTTATTATGACGGTTCATCATACGATTTTAACGGCATTTTTACGTATATCACGGATTATGTATCCGAAGCTGATTTTGCGGTTGCAAATCTTGAGACAACACTTGCAGGTGAGGACAACGGTTATGAATACTCGGGTTATCCTCAGTTTAACTGTCCCGACTCAATGATAGATGCTCTTAAAAATGCAGGTTTTGACATGCTTCTGACGGCAAATAACCATTCCTCGGACACAGGAGCTGTGGGGATTACAAGAACTATCGAAACCGTCAGAGCCAAAGGACTTCTTAATATCGGAACAAGGCTTACTGAGGACGAGCCACGCTATGCAGTGCAGGATATCAACGGTATAAAGGTGGGTATGGTCTGCTACACATACAGTCAGATTGATGATTCAACAGGCAGAATTTCTGTCAACGGTATTCCTGTCAGTTCCTCTCTGACTAATAATATCAATGCTTTCGACGGCACAAAGCTTGACAGATTTTATTCGGAAATGGAAACAAATATATCCGATATGAGATCGGACGGTGCAGAGGCGATAGTCCTCTTTATCCATTGGGGTGTGGAATATCAGACAACCCAAAACAGTGAGCAGGAAGCGATTGCTCAGAAAATGTGTGATCTGGGCGTTGATGTTATTGTCGGCGGGCATCCTCATGTTATCCAGCCCGTTGAATTACTTGTTTCAAATACCGATCCCGAGCATTCTACACTCTGCGTTTATTCCGTTGGCAATGCCGTGTCAAATCAGCGTATTGAATATATGAATCTCAAGTCAGGTCATACCGAAGACGGCATGCTTTTCAGCTTTACTTTTGAAAAAAATGCTGATGGGGAAGTATCGCTTTCCGATGCTGAAATTATTCCCACATGGGTATATCTTAACTACGGAAAATATTATATTATTCCTCTTGACAAGGAGGTTGATGACTGGAAATCAGCCTTTAATATGGGCGATAACGGTTACAGCAATGCAAATGCATCTTATGAGAGAACCGTTTCTCTTATTGATGAAGGAATGTCTGCTGTGTCTGCTTACACTGAAAACGGTATACTTCCGCAAAGGAAAGTCGTTGCTGTAGGCTGACAGATAATGAGTAAAATAAAATCGGCGTTGTGTTCATTCCGAACACAACGCCTTATATAGTTTATTTTCTTATTTTACTGCTGCGTAAAGCTCAACAGCAACCTGAGTCTTTGTTACAGTGTCAAAAGCAGTACGAGTGCTGAATAACTGACCGATCTCATAAACAAATGTAACCAGTTCCGTGATTCCTTTGTCTTCTGTAAGCAGGAATGCGGACAGCTTCAGCTCGAATTCGGAAACATTGTTGCCGAGTCCTATTACGGGAAGAGAAGAGCCGAGAGCCTTAACAGCTGTTGCAAATTCGGTCTTTGTTATCTTTTTATCGCCGCCGAATGTCTTGTCTTCATTTGCAGACATGATGCCGTTTACGTACATATACTCAACAGCTTTGTATTCGGAATCGCTGATCTTAACGTCGGTAAGGTCAAATCTTGCATCGGGAAGAGCTTCAAGAATTCTGTCGGCAATATGTCTGTGACCTGCAACTGTAGGATGGCATACTTCTACAACAGTACCTGATGTATCAACATAAATATAACCGTATTTTTCCTGATTGTTTATCATTGTTCTGTTTCCAAAAGCGATCATCATGTCTTCTACCGCTGCAGAAACGGGATCCGGCTCAGCAACTACATCCGGTGCACCTTCTTCAGTTTTAAGGTATGTGGGGAACATGCCTACTGCAACAAGAGTAACATCGGGATTGTTTTCGTAGATATATTCAACAATGTATTTCCAGTTTGTTTCAAGATTGCCGAAAGCATACGCTGCAGCTTCGGGGAGAACCTCAATGATTTCGTCAACAGCGTTAAGATAGTCAGCAAGAGCGATAATTTCACCGATGATGTCATCTTCAAAAGATGCATTTGCAAGGTACTCTCTGAGAGCTGTTTTGTATTCTTCGGGAAGCTCGTTTTCAAGCTGAACATCTGCCAGTGTCCAACCGAGATATGCACCCCAGTCATTACCGCCGATGCCGATTATGATCATGTCTGCATCTGCAATGTTCTGACGCAATTCGGGAATCTTTGCTCTGATTTCTTCTTCTGATGTACGGGGTACCTCAGTGAAAAGGTAGGGATCATCGACGATATAATTGTCGTCAAGCATAGTACGCAGTTCAATTGTTCTGAAACCGGGACAAGCCATGGGGTAGAACTCTGCACCGAAGAAATCAGCAACATAAGCTGCATAAGAATCATCAACACGTGTGAATTCGCTCATTTCGTCGCCGTAATCTGTGAAACCGCTTGCCTCGCTGTCGCCGAGAAGAAGTACTTTACCGTAGTCGTGATACTGCTTTTCATTTTCTGCCGCAAAGCACACAAGTGAACCGGAAACAAGTATAATTGCGAGCAGAACAGCGATAGTTCTTTTCAAAGTTTTCATGCTTATTTGCCTCCATAGATTTATAACATACTGTGAATTAATGCTAACATATCAAAACTCAAAAGTCAACATTGATTTTAATATATATACTGTAAGACGCACGATTGTCATAATTTAAGAAAATCCCCATGTGTCGGCTAAACGCATGGGGATAAAGTTCAGCTTATTTTACTGCTGCGTAAAGCTCAACAGCAACCTGATTCTTTGTTACAGTATCAAAAGCAGTACGAGTGCTGAATAACTGACCGATCTCATAAATAAATGTAACCAGTTCCGTGATTCCTTTGTCTTCTGTAAGCAGGAATGCGGACAGCTTCAGCTCGAATTCGGAAACATTGTTGCCGAGTCCTATTACGGGAAGAGAAGAGCCGAGAGCCTTAACAGCTGTTGCAAATTCGGTCTTTGTTATCTTTTTATCGCCGCCGAATGTCTTGTCTTCATTTGCAGACATGATGCCGTTTACGTACATATACTCAACAGCTTTGTATTCGGAATCGCTGATCTTAACGTCGGTAAGGTCAAATCTTGCATCGGGAAGAGCTTCAAGAATTCTGTCGGCAATATGTCTGTGACCTGCAGCTGTGGGATGTGCTGTTTCAACGATTGTACCTGTTGTGTCAACATAGATGTAGCCGTATTTTTCCTGATTTTCAATCATGGGCTTGTTGCCGTAGTCGATCATCATCTGTTCTACCATGACTTCTAAATCATTAGGCTCTGCAACATTATCGGGCTCACCCTCGGGAGTTGAAAGTGTTGTGTTGAACATACCGACAGCAACGAGAGTTACATCGGGATTGAGTGCATATATATCTTCTACGATGATGGGCCAGTTTTCATTGAGAGTCTTGAAAGCATACTCAATAGCAGCGGGCATGATTGCAAGGAACTCATCAACAGCGTTGAATGTCTGAGCAAGTTCAACCATGATCTTGATCATGTTGTCTTCAACGATATTTGCATTTGCAAGATACTCTCTGAGAGCTGTTTCAAACTCTTCGGGAAGGGGATTTTCTTCAAGGAAGTCTTCCATAACCCAACCGAGATATGCACCCCAGTCGTTACCGCCGATAGCGATGGTGATAAGGTCTGCTTCTGCGATAGCATTACGGAACTCTTCTTTTTTTGCTAAGATCTCTTCAGCTGAATGATGAGGAACAGCATCGAAAAGATAGGGATCGTTTGAAACGTAGTCGTCTTCAAGCATTGTACGCATTTCAATTGTTCTGAAACCGGGACAAGCCATGGGGTAATAAGTCTCAACGCCAAGATCCTTGGCAAGGTAAGCTGCATAAGAATCTTCAACATATGTGAACTCGGACATGATGTAATCATAGTCTCTGAATCCGCTGGCTAAGCTGTCGCCGAGAAGTACGGATGTTTTGTACTCATGGTATTGTTTTTCGCTTTCTGCTGCAAAGCACACGAACGAGCTTGAAACAAGTATAAGTGTAAGCAGAACGGCAACGGTTCTTTTTAAAGCTTTCATATTTTTGCCTCCACAAATATAGTTTATTAATAAATTGTAAATTTATAGTAACACACATTTGCAGAAATGTCAACAAAAAATTAACTGAGTTTGCTCATAAAGTCAAAGCTCTCTTTACATGACTGCATTGCATCAACAGTCCAGTTGTTGTCCTGCTCGAACATGATGTATGGAATGCCCATTTCTTTTGCTGTTTCGTAGCAAGCCTGCAAATCTACTGCACCCTTACCAAGCTCTGTGAATGCCCAGGGATGTTCCTGCTCTTCAACAGTGTTGTAATCCTTAAAATGAAGCACCTTTACTCTGTTCTGCATCTTTCTGAGATATACAGCAGGATCTTCACCTGCTATCTGCATCCATGCAACGTCGGGAACGAACCAGAGCAGATCTTCATCGAAATCCTCTATCATTCTCTCGAGGATCGTTCTTTCGCCGTAGAGCTTTAGGTCAAAATCGTGGTTATGATATGCAAGATGCACTCCCCGCTCTCTCATTTTTTCGGCAACAGGTCTGAGGTCAGCGAGGAATTTTTCAACGCCCTCTTCTGTTTTTTCATATTCGCCGGGCATGGCACCTATACCGATGCAATCGCACCCGAGATTGATGTGCTCGTCAATAACGGCATCCGTTTCCTTCATCATTCTTTCAAAAGGAGTATGTGTAACACAAACCTTCATGCCGTATTTTTTTACCGTATCGGCAAGCTCGTTCCAGTCAACCTTGCCTATACCTGATACCTGAATGTCCTTTACACCCCATGATGCAAGCTCTGCAAGCGTCTTGTCAATGTCTTCGATGGTTTTACAGTAATCACGAAGTGTAAAAAGCTGAATTCCGCATTTAATATTATTCATTGTATTCTACCTCAATCTGCATTAAAAAGTGCTTTTATTGAATTAATAAATTTCTTGATGATGTTTATGATGAAATCAAACAGGCTGAGCTGCTGCTGTTCACCGTATTTGCCCGAATCGTTGTCAGCCGTAAGGGGAACGATCTCATCGTCAATGTTTATAAGGAACTGAGGATATGCGGTATTATCCCATACTGTGGGCTGCACATCCGATGCAAAAATGAATCTTATAAGCTCCCACTGAGAAGCGGTGTGGTCAGCATGCATAAGATCCTTTATAAACCATGTGTATTCAGGGTATGCACATGTTGAAGCATCTATCATATTATCTGCCGAAATGTGGACATGTCCGCAATCAACAGCCTGTACGTAGTCTTCACCGAGAGTAGTGTTTGCATTTGCACATGTTGCACCGAAGGAGGTGTAAACAGTATCTATAACCATGTCACCGATGTTTAACTGGCTTACACATACGGGAGGAATTGTACTGCCGTACTTTGCAATAACAGCAAGATGACCGCCGTTTTCAATTACTCCGTCAAGGATAGCCTTGTTGTTTGCCTGAACTTCGTCATGGTAATAATCAATTTTAGCAACAAACTCATCACTTACATTGTCACCGATAAGAAGCTCTTTTGCACTGTCATACATATTATAGGGGATAACAGACCAGATACCGGGCATTCTTGCAAAGGTCGTTTTTAGTCCCATTTCAAAAACATCGTCAAGTATCGCATAGTTCATTTCTTCTGCGATATCAAGAATATTTCCGAGAACTCCCGACTGATTGAGAACATCAATAAGAGTCATGATGAGGTAATCGGAGATACTGTCGCCGAACATTGTTTTAAGGAATGTTACCATACCTGTTGAGTCAAAGGCTATCTGACCGCTGAAGGGCTCGCCGCATGTGGAAACGCCGTTGTATGCACCTGAAAGTATGACAACATCCTTTATGTCGTCATATCCGTAATCATAAAGGTATGTAGTAACTACGCATGAACCCATGCTGAATCCCACAAGGTTTACTTTTTCGGCACCTGTTGCATCTTTTACAGCTTTAACAAGGTCGTTAAGCTCCGATGCGACTGTCTGCATATCCATACGCCAGTCATAGCTGAAATATACGATCTCTTCGGCATCAAAGCCGAGATTCTCGGTCTCAATTGCCATTTTACCCGAAAGGATAGTTTCTGCATCAGGCATAGCGTATGCTGATGTTGTGGGATACACGGGATCGCCGTTTTCATCACATGCCATGGGATCGAAGATCGTAACAAGAGCATTGCATAAGGGCTCGCTTGCGTCCTCATAATTGCCGCTTGCTATTGCCTTGATAAGAGGAAAAGCAGCCTCGGAAACACCGCTGATTATAACATCTGAAGAGGGAGGGAATACAGTTTCGCCTGTTTCGGTGTTGATCGTTGCTGATGAACCGATACCGTCAACGAAGATAACGGGTGTTGTGTCATCCTGTGCGAATGCGAACAGTGATGTTACACTCATAAGCATTATAACTGACAGAAAAATGCATAAAAATTTCTTCATAAGGAAAACTCCTTTATATTTACTCATTTTTATTATAGCATTTTATCAAAAAAAATCAAGAATCTTAATTAAAAAATTACAAAAATCTTATTTTAGATTTGTGAAATGTGATAAAAAATTAAAAAATGTTAGTTTGGTGTAACTTTTTATATGGAATTAATTGTTATACCTATAGAGGATGTGATTCCAATGGTTTTTTTATATTTTTAATATGCCGGCTTTTTTTTATTCGTCTTTGTTAACATGGAGATTAAATAATGAAAAATAGAATTTTACTTTTTTTGCTCGTATTTAGTATAATTTCAGGAATAGGTTGCGTTTCAATAAATGCGGCTGAAAACGATATGTCAACTTATTATATTTGCCACTATAGCAGTGAAGCTCCGATGTTGTATCTTATTACAGAAGCTGTTGCCGGAGAAATTGACAATTTTGAATTTACAGATAAAAACAACGAAAAATTATCTGCTGACACAAATGGAAAAACAGGCGATAATGCAACAGGTGAAGATTCAATAAATTATACAGTTGTTTTGTTGGAAGCGTCTCAATCTGCTTATGAGCAACTTGAAAAAATTGTAGAGAATGATTCTCGACTTTTACCTTACGGTGCCGTAACAATTCAATGATTTATAAATCATTGTGAGAAAATTTACCGTATATGATTTGAATCGTTTTAAGGTTGCAGTCCTTGTGATTGCAACTTTTTTTCAGTTAATAAAAAATTTGCTTGCAATACCGCCGAAAAAGTGTATAATTAATATGTATAATTTTACGGAGGACTTTGGTATAATGGAAAAAGAGAAGTATTATATAACCACCGCCATTGCGTATACATCAAGAAAGCCTCACATCGGTAATTCCTATGAAATCGTGCTTACCGATGCTATTGCCAGATTCAGAAGACTTCAGGGCTATGATGTATTCTTTCTGACCGGCACCGATGAGCACGGTCAGAAGATCGAGGAGTATGCAAAGGCTGCCGGTGTTACGCCTAAAGAATATGTTGATAAGGTCGCAGGAGAAATAAAAGATATCTGTGACATGCTCAATACTACTTACGACAAATTTATCAGAACAACCGATGATTATCACGAGAAGACAGTTCAGAAGATATTCAAGAAGCTCTATGAACAGGGTGACATCTACAAGAGTGAATATGAAGGTCTTTACTGCACTCCCTGTGAGTCTTTCTGGACAGAATCACAGCTTGTTGACGGTAAATGTCCCGACTGCGGCAGAGAAGTAAAGCCTGCAAAGGAAGAAGCTTATTTCTTGAAGCTCTCCAAATATCAGAAGCAGCTTGAAGAGCATATCGAGAATAATCCCGACTTCATTTATCCCGAAAGCCGTAAGAAGGAGATGCTCAATAACTTTATCAAGCCCGGTCTTCAGGATCTTTGTGTATCAAGAACATCCTTCAAGTGGGGTGTCCCCGTTACATTTGATGACAAGCATGTTATCTATGTGTGGATAGATGCACTTTCAAACTATATTACGGCTCTCGGCTATGATCCCGACGGATCAGGTGAAACCTATAAGAAATACTGGCCTGCAAATGTTCATATCATAGGTAAGGATATTATACGTTTCCATACTATTTACTGGCCCATTATGCTTATGGCTCTCGGTGAGCCGCTGCCGAAGCAGGTCTACGGTCATCCCTGGCTTCTGTTCGGTGAGGATAAGATGAGCAAATCCAAGGGCAATGTTATTTATGCTGATGAGCTTGTCAACCGATTCGGCGTTGATGCGGTCAGATATTATCTTCTTTCCGAAATGCCTCATGCACAGGACGGCTCTATTTCATACGATACTATGATCGAGCGTTATAACTCCGATCTTGCAAATACCGTCGGAAATCTTGTCAACAGAACGGTTGCAATGGTCAATAAGTATTTCGGCGGTGAGCTTATCTGCAACACGGAAGCAGAAGACATTGATAACGGATTCAGGGCAGATATTCTGTCGGCTCTTCCCAAGGTTGAAAAAGCTTTTGATGAATTCAGAATTTCCGATGCTGTTGATGCTGTTCTTGCTATTGCAAAGAGAAGCAATAAGTATATTGATGAGACAGCTCCCTGGGCTCTTGCAAAGGATGAAGAAAAGAAAAACCGTCTGTCGACAGTTCTTTACAACCTTGTTGAAAGCATAAGAATTATTGCAGTCGAGCTTTCTCCCTTTATGCCCGAAACATCAAAGGCAATTCTTTCACAGATTAATACTGACATTGATACTTACGAGAGTATAAAAGAATTCGGTGCAATTCCCGAAGGACATAAGGTGGGAACAGCAACACCTCTCTTTGCAAGAATTGATGTTGAAAAGATTACAGCGGAAATTCAGGCTGAAACGGAAGCAAAAGCAAAGGCTGCACAGCAGGATAACAGAGCCGCTGAAATAGCAAATGAAATAGAGGGTGTCGCAAAGATCGGTATCGACGATTTTGCAAAGGTCGATCTCAGAGTCGCTCAGATAACTGACTGCGTACCCGTAAAACGAGCAAAAAAATTATTACAGCTTACTCTTAATGACGGTACTGATAAGCCCAGAACGGTAGCTTCGGGTATTGCTCTCTGGTATAAGCCCGAAGAGCTTATCGGTAAGAAGGTTATAGTTGTTTCAAATCTGAAACCGGCTACACTTTGCGGAGTTGAAAGCTGCGGTATGATACTTGCAGCCGATGCGGCAGATGATGATGTAAGAGTCATTTTTGTTGATGATCTCCCCGTAGGAGCTAAGATAAGATAATGTATAATATTTTCGATTCACACGCCCATTATAATGATGAGCAGTTTGATGTCGACCGTGATTCTTTGCTCGCTTCATTACCTGAGGCGGGCATTGTCGGTATTATAAACTGCGGAACTGACGTAAGCTCATCTCTCGTATCACTTGAATATGCCGAAAAATACGATTTTTTATATGCCGCATGCGGATATCACCCCGAATCGGCTGCTGAAGCTACAGAAGAGGCTCTCGGTGAGATAGAAAAGATGCTTGCACACGAAAAATGTGTTGCAATCGGAGAGATCGGTCTTGATTATCACTATGATTTTGTTCCCGGGGACATTCAGCTTGAAGTTTTTGAGAAACAGCTTCAGATGGCGATAAAACACGATATTCCCGTTATCGTTCATGACAGGGAAGCCCACGGAGATACGCTTGCTCTTCTGAAAAAATACAGACCGAAGGGAGTTCTTCACTGTTTTTCGGGCAGTGTTGAAACTGCGAGAGAAATTATTGATTTGGGAATGTATATCGGTCTCGGCGGTGCAGTTACGTTTAAAAATGCAATAAAGCCTGTTGAAGTTGCGGCTTTTGTACCGGAAAACAGATTGTTGGCAGAAACGGATTGTCCCTATATGGCACCTGTTCCGATGCGTGGAAAACGTAATGATTCGTCATACATTGCTTATATTGCGGAAAAATTGGGTGAGATAAGAAATTGCAGTGCTCAGCATATTCTTGATGTTACTGCACGGAATGCAAGGGAATTATTTAATATTAAGTTTAAATAAATTATTTAAAATCAGAATAATAAAATGAAGGGAAGGAGATCTTTATCATTAAGAAGTTTTATTCGGGTAATGCACCCGAGCTTGAGAGGTACGAGACGCTGTGCAGGGAAGACAGTGCAATCGACCCCGAGCTTTACACAAAGTACAGGGTAAACAGAGGACTGAGAGATATTAACGGAAAAGGCGTTCTTACCGGACTTACTGAAATTTCCGAGATCCAGTCCAAGAAAAATGTCGGCGGGGAAGAAGTTCCTTGTGAAGGTATGCTTTTTTACAGAGGCTACAATGTAAAGGATATAATTGCCGACTTTGCAAAAACAGGACGTTTTGGTTTTGAGGAAACAGTGTACATTCTTCTTTTCGGAAAACTGCCCGATGAACAGGAACTCCTTCAGTTTAAGGACGTTCTTGCAAATTACAGAGAATTACCTGTTTCTTTCGTCAGAGATTTTATCATGAAAGCTCCTTCCGGAGATATCATGAATTCTCTTGCAAGAAGCGTGCTTGCTCTTTATTCATACGATGAAAAGCCCGATGATACAAGCGTAGGCAATGTTCTGCGTCAGTGTATACGTCTTATTTCACTGTTTCCGCAGCTGGCAGTTTACGGCTATCAGGCATATAACTACTATGTAAAGGGCAATGACAGCTTTTTTATCCATGAGCCGAAGCATGAATATTCGATCGCTGAAAATATTCTGTATATGCTCCGTCTTGACGGTAAATTTACACCTCTTGAAGCACAGCTTCTGGATATGTCGCTTGTACTTCACGCAGAACACGGCGGCGGCAATAACTCTACCTTTACCACCCATGTTGTCACGTCTTCGGGAACCGATACATATTCCGCTATTGCGGCTGCACTCGGTTCTCTTAAAGGTCCGAGACACGGCGGAGCAAATATTAAAGTCCGTCACATGTTCAAGGATATCAAGGCTAATGTGTCCGATTGGAACAACGACGAGGAGATAAGTGCATATCTTCTGAAAATACTCAACAGGGAAGCATTTGATAACAGCGGTCTTATATACGGTATGGGGCATGCGGTGTATTCACTTTCCGATCCCAGAGCCGAAGTATTCAAAGGCTTTGTTGAGAAACTGGCTAAGGCAAAAGGACTTGATGCCGAATATGATCTTTATGCAAATGTTGAGCGTCTTGCACCCGAAGTGATTGCTCAGAAGCGTAAGATATACAAGGGTGTCAGTGCGAATGTTGATTTCTATTCGGGTTTTGTTTATGACATGCTGGGTATTCCCGAAGAATTGTATACTCCCATTTTTGCAGTTGCAAGAATTGCAGGCTGGAGTGCACACAGACTTGAGGAAATCATCAATTCGGGCAAAATAATCCGTCCTGCTTATATGAATGTGCAGGA
>CAZTFS010000034.1:0-20586 GCA_964613045.1 uncultured Eubacteriales bacterium | reverse complement strand
ACCGTCGACCTCTAGCGTGACAGGCTAGCGTTCTAACCAGCTGAACTACCGGGCCCCCTGATGGTGGGAACAACAGGGCTCGAACCTGTGACCCTCTGCTTGTAAGGCAGATGCTCTCCCAGCTGAGCTATGCTCCCATTACCCTTGCGGCTACAATAATATAACAGATATCAAATCAAAAGTCAATACCTTTTTTTAATTTTTTTTAATTTTTTTCAAAAATTTTTTATATCTTTTTTACTGCATTTTCAATGCGGCATGGTTACGGAAAAATGAAGTAAACTCATCAAGCGTGATATTGCCTGCTTTGCTCTCGGGATAGATAACACTGAAAACATGCGGCAGATCCTCACCTTCAAATTTCTCAAAATCAAGCAATCTGACATCATCTGAATATTTCTGTATAGCCTCAGCAGCTTTTCGTGTCTGTTTGAGTGCCAGATCGTCACCGCTGCTTGTAACAAGAAATGTAGGCGGCAATTTACCCATAGACAGAATACTGTCAAGATTCATATAAGGATAGGTTTTTTTATTTTTGTAATCATTACCCCACATCTTTCTTGTATATACCCCCATGATACCCTCATTCATATACGCAACGGGAGATATAAGCGTAAGTGCGGCAAGCTCCATATCATAATCAGGAATATCAAAAATCCTTCTCAGCTTTGCACTTGACATCAGTACGGCAGAATAAACTGACAGCTGACCGCCTGCAGAGTCACCTGCAAGCATGATATTATCCATATCACACACAGGATAATCTTCACCGTTTTCACTGATCCATTTAAGAGCATAACCGCAATCGATAAGCTGTTCATTGACCGAGACCTCGGGAACAAGACGATAGCTGATATTAAATACGGCAAAACCACGCTTTGCCATGTTAAGACAGAATATTTTATTAAGCTCCTTATCGGCATACATCCAACCGCCGCCGTGAATATCAATTATTACCGGTAGTTTTCCGTCTGCATTTTCGGGATAATACAAATCAAGCAGATGATATCTGTTTCCGTCGTCTATGTAAGGAATATTGTTTATTTCCGCTATACCGTCGGGCTTTTTCTGAGTGGCAAGCCTTGCATTGTCATCTTTCTCGGTTTTTTCCCAGACCTTTTTAAATATATTCATCAACAGATCCATTAACACAACACCTCTGAAAAATCAAATCCATATGATCACAATCAATTTCTGTTATATAACCCGATTACTCAGCAGATCGGCAAGAGTTATATTATCAAAATAATCATTTACCATGTCATTGAATTTAGTCCACATGGGAAGTGTCAGACACTCTCCTGCTCTTTCACAGGGCTCAGCTCCGCATTCAAGACACGCAACAGGTGCAAGATCCCCCTCGGTCAGTCTTAAAATATCACCGATCCTGTACTCTTCAGGGTTTCTCACAAGACAGTATCCGCCGCCCTTGCCGTGAACACCTTTTACAAAGCTATTTCTGACAAGAACAGGCAGTATCCGCTCAATATATTTAAGCGATAGCTGCTGACGTGCAGCAACATCTTTCATCGGAACAAATCCCTGTTCACAGTTCTGAGCAAGATCAAGCATTACTCTGAGTGCATATCGTCCTCTTGTTGAGATCATCATTATTTTCACCCTTTGCCGTTTCTTTATTTATTATACTACGAAATCGGTATGCAATTCAAGTACAAACCTACATAAATTACATACCGACAATTCTGTTATTTGTTATTTAAAAAATTATCATGCATTGCCTAACCTTAACATCTCATCAATACATTTTGATGAAGCGGAAATCAATTCATCACTCATCACGATCTCCTCACCGCCGATTCCTTTTACACATCGGTACACATCCGCAAGAGTGGTTGCAAACATATTGTGACAAACGCAATCCTTGGACAGCGGAACAAATGTCTTTTCGGGACATTTAAACTGTAAATGCTCCACGATGCTGTTGTCAGTACCTATGATATATTGATTATCAGTTCCGTTTTCAGCGTAAGACATAATTTCTGTAGTGCTTCCCACAAAATCAGCTTTTTCCACCACTGAGGGATGACATTCGGGATGAATAAGCAGCTTTGCATCGGGATATTCAAGCCTTACCCTCTCAACATCACGCATCGTTATACGCAAATGTGTCGGACAACCGCCTCTTACAAGCATTATTTTCTTCTCCGGTATCTGTTTTGCGATCCAGTCACCGAGATTGCAATCGGGAATAAACAGTATTTTATCATTCGGTATATTACGAATGATCTTCACTGCGGAGGAGGAAGTGACACAAACATCACAGACCGTTTTCAGCTCTGCAGTAGTGTTGATATATGCCACAACTGTATATTCAGGCATGTCCGCTTTCATCTGCATTATCAGATCAATATCCATCTGCTCTGCCATTGGACAGCCTGCCGCAGGATTTGCAAGATAGACACTTTTTTCAGGCGATAAGATTTTTACGGTTTCAGCCATAAAACGAACACCGCACATAATGACAGTTTTATTCTTCACCTGAGCGGCTTTTTGACTCAATCCAAATGAATCTCCCACATAATCGGCAATATCCCATATATCATGTCTCTGATAGGCATGAGCAAGAATACAGATATCTTTCTCTTTTTTTAATCGGATTATCTCGTCCTGAAGCTCTCGTACAGTCATAAATCACTCTCCACAGCAATGACCGCAGCTTTCACAGTCGGGGAATTGCTTGTGGTCATACTCAATTCCGCATTTATCATAATAATCCTGTAATGCTTTTTTAATTGCTTCCTCTGCAAGCACCGAGCAGTGAATTTTATGTGCAGGTAAACCGTCAAGTGCTTCGATCACTGCCTTATTGGTAAGTTCCATTGCTTCGGAAATCGGTTTTCCTTTTATAAGTTCTGTTGCCATGGAGCTTGAAGCTATCGCACTGCCACAACCGAAAGTCTCAAATTTCACGTCCGTAATAATATCGTTGTCGATCTTAAGATATATCTTCATTATATCTCCGCACTTTGCATTGCCAACTTCACCCACACCATCGGCATCTTCAATAACGCCCACATTTCTGGGGTTGCGGAAATGATCCATAACTTTTTCACTGTATAATGCCACAATGACACCTCATTTTATTACAAAATCTTTTTTGCCGTCTTTCAGGTCATGCCATACAGGTGAAAGATCCCTGAGATGACTGACTACTTTTTTAACGGCATTGATCGTATATTCTATTTCCTCGTCCGTTATCTCCTCAGACAGCGAAAGACGCAATGATCCGTGTGCGATCTCATGGGGTCTGCCGATGGCAAGAAGCACATGACTCGGATCAAGCGAACCCGATGTGCATGCTGAGCCCGATGATGCACATATTCCCATATCGTCAAGCAAAAGCAGAAGCGACTCGCCTTCAATTCCCTCGAAACAGAAATTCACATTAGAAGGAAGTCTCTTTTCCCGACTGCCGTTGAGTACGGAATGTTCGATTTCAGAAAGACCTTCAATAAGTCTGTCCCGCTGGTTTACAAGCTTCTCATTATTCTTATCAATATTACTGACGGCTTCTTCAAGTGATGCCGCCATCGCCATTATGCATGGGATATTCTCAGTACCTGCCCGTTTTCCCCGTTCCTGTGCTCCGCCGCTGATAAGAGCTGTCAGTCTGAGTCCTTTTCTGACATACAATGCTCCTATACCTTTCGGACCGTGGAATTTGTGAGCAGACAGTGACAACATATCAATATTATCTGCTTTGACGTCAATATGAAGATGACCTACTGCCTGTACGGCATCGGTATGAAAAACAACACCTCTGCTGCGGCAGATCGCCCCTATTTCTTTTATGGGCTGAACAGAACCAATTTCATTATTTGCATACATAACAGTAACAAGACATGTATCCTCACGAACAGAAGCCTCAACTTGCGAAGGCAATACGATTCCGTCCTCACTCACATCAAGCAATGTTATCTCAAACCCTTCCTTTTCGAGTTTTTCAAGAGTATGCAGTATTGCATGATGTTCAATTGCAGTTGAAATGATATGCATTTTGCCCTTTGACTTGCCTATCTGTGCGGCTGAAATGATTGCCTGATTATCGGCTTCACTGCCGCCGGAAGTGAAATATATCTCATGTGCGGTGCAACCCAATACATTTGCAATCCTCTCACGGGCATCGGTAAGTGCCTCATTTGCTTTTTGCCCGAAAGAATGAAGGCTTGAAGGGTTTCCGTAAATTTCATCCATGTAGGGCAGCATCGTCTTGATAGCGATGCTGCTCATTTTCGTTGTTGCGGCATTGTCAAGATATATCGACATTGCTTTTACTCCTCTTAATCAAAAACTGAAGTTGAAAGATATCTGTCTCCCGAATCGGGAAGAAGTACGACTATGGTTTTCCCCTCATTCTCGGGGCGTTTTGCAATCTCGGTCGCCGCATATACCGCCGCACCCGAAGATATACCAACCAGAATACCTTCATTTTTTCCTATTGATGCACATGTACTGAATGCATCCTCATTGGAAACGGTGAATATCTCATCATAAACCGAAGTATTGAGAACATCGGGCACAAAACCTGCACCGATTCCCTGAATTTTGTGAGCACCGGGAACCCCCGTGGAAAGCACCGCTGAAGATGCAGGCTCAACTGCCACTATCCTGATATCGGGATTTTTTGATTTCAGATATTCGCCCACGCCTGTAACTGTACCGCCTGTGCCGACACCTGCAACAAAAATATCCACCTTGCCGTCAGTATCCTCATAAATTTCGGGACCTGTTGTGTTAAAATGTGCCTTTGGATTGGCGGAATTTGTGAATTGCGAAGGTATAAAGCTGTCGGGAATCTCAGATGCTAATTCCTGAGCCTTGGCAATTGCACCCTTCATTCCCTTTGCACCCTCAGTAAGAACAAACTCTGCACCGTATGCTTTCATCAACTGTCTGCGTTCGGCGGACATGGTTTCGGGCATAACGATTATTATTCTGTAGCCCCTTGCCGCCGCAACAGATGCAAGACCTATACCTGTATTTCCCGAAGTAGGTTCAATGATAACCGAGCCTTTTTTCAGTTTACCCGATTTTTCCGCATCATCAATCATTGCTTTTGCGATTCTGTCCTTGACTGAGCCTGCAGGGTTGAAATATTCCAGCTTTGCAAGTACGGTTGCTTTAAGTCCTGATTTGTTTTCGGTATTTTTAAGCTCCAGAAGAGGTGTTTTTCCTATAAGTTCTGCTGCAGATGTATATATATTTGCCATAATATTACTCCTTCACCGCATCAAAAGCGTTCTGCAGATCTGCAATAATATCTTCAATATGCTCCGTACCGATGGAAAGACGGATGGTATTCGGAGCGATATTCTGCTCCCTGAGCTCCTCATCGGTAAGCTGGCTGTGGGTTGTGGTTGCAGGATGAATAACAAGACTCTTGACATCTGCAACATTTGCAAGAAGCGAAAATATTTTCAGACTGTCTATAAACTTATAAGCTTCTTTTTTGCCGCCTTTAATATTAAATGTAAATATTGAGCCGCCGCCGTAGGGAAAGTATTTTTTGTACAGCACATGATCGGGATGGTCGGGAAGTGAGGGATGATTGACCTTTTCAACAAGAGGATTGGCATTAAGATATTCAATGACCTTCTTTGTGTTCTCAGCATGACGTTCCAGTCTGAGAGACAGCGTTTCCGTACCCTGAAGAAGCAGAAAAGCGGCAAAAGGTGAAATCGTTGCCCCTGTATCTCTAAGAAGAACAGCTCTTATATAAGTAACAAATGCCGCCGCACCTGCCGCTTGGGTAAATGTTGCACCGTGATAACTGGGATTGGGTGCTGAAATTGCAGGGAATTTGCCCGATGCTGACCAGTCAAATTTGCCGGAATCAACAATTACACCGCCGAGAGTAGTTCCGTGACCGCCGATAAACTTAGTTGCGGAATGAACAACGATATCGGCACCGTGTTCAATGGGTCTGAAAAAATAAGGTGTTCCGAAAGTATTATCTACAACAAGAGGTATATTATACTTATGTGCAAGCTCAGCAAGTGCATCTACATCGGGAATATCACTGTTGGGATTGCCGAGGGTTTCAATATAAATTGCCCTTGTATTTTCTTTTATTGCATTTTCAACTTCTGAAAGATCATGAATATTGACAAACGTTGCAGTAATGCCGAACCCCGGAAGTGTATGCTCAAGAAGATTGTAACTGCCGCCGTAAATTGTTTTCTGAGCTACGATATGACCGCCGTTCAGAGCAAGAGCTTCGATAACATAACTGATCGCCGCCGCACCCGAAGCCACAGCAAGGGCTGCGACACCGCCCTCAAGGGCTGCAATTCTCTTTTCAAAAACATCCTGAGTAGAATTTGTAAGTCTTGCGTAAATATTACCTGCATCACGCAGTCCGAAGCGATCCGCCGCATGGGCACAATCGTGAAAAACATATGAAGTTGTCGCATAAATAGGTACTGCACGGGAATCCGTTGCACTGTCTGCTGTTTCCTGACCTACGTGGAGCTGTAAAGTTTCAAATCTGTAATCTGACATGATATTTAATTCCTTTCGTTAATAAATGTGACTGATGATAATGACGTTCTGTTCTGCTTTTCTTTTCACATTCGTCCGAAACGGAAATTTGCTCTTACGAGTAATTCAAAATAATTTTTCAAAAAAACCGCCTTCTTTTATTTACACACCTACCAAGTAGGTTGGTAGTATTATAACCCCAAAAAGTATCATTGTCAATAGTTTTTTTCAAAAAGTAAAATATATATTTGACTACAAAAAAGTAATATGCTATATTTTTATTGATTCAATGAGTAATTCAGGAACAGGTTTTCCCCACTACCCCATATTGTATAGAGCATTAGCGGATCTGATTCCGACCTTCCTCACTGAAACAAATTCTGTTTTTCAAAAAAAAACAAAAAAAGGGAGACATTTATCATGACTGACGTAAAAACAACCGATCTCTCCTTGGCAAAAAAAACAGTCGCTGTTATTACATGTGCATTTCTGACAGGCTATATGTGGCATGTAAGAGGTCAGCACGGTTTCGGCTCAAAATGGGGCATATTCTGTGTCGGACTTACACTTATGCTTTTCGTCTTTGCCATCTGTAAAGAACGCAAAAAAATGAACTACGAAATGATCCCGATATGTGCGGCATTTATGGCTGTAACCGCCGGCGGCTGGGGAACACTGAACTCTCAGATGAACGGATATCTGTGTTCAAACGCTTATTTTACGGGAGAAGAAGTATACCGCTATGTAGAAATAAGTCCGTTCAGCGGTCTTGCAATTATGCTTCTTCTGGGATTCGGCTGGATGCCGCTGTTTGCTGTTGTTTTCGGATCACTGTTCTCCGAAAAAAAATATAAGCTCAAAGATTACATAATATTTATTGCCGTGTATTACGGTGTCATGCTTGTCTGCAACCTGACAGTATCACATCTTCTGTTGTCACTCATTAATCCTCAGGCTGTGGAAAACTGTGCATCGGGAATAGCAGATGCAGGTCATGATCTCACACCTTGGGCAGCATTTATTAAAAATTTCGGTTCTGCAGCATGGGCTAAGAAAATTCCTTTCTGCCGCAACTATTTTACAAGTGTAAAAGTTATTTCAAGTGCTTTGGGTGCTCTTGCATGCTCGCTGTCAGTCAGATTTATTCTCAAAGACAAGGTTACGGCAAGAATTTCAACTCTTATCAACCTTGTCAGTGCAATCGCAATAACAGCCGCAGACCTCGTTCTGATAACAGGATCAGACAGAGGCTTCCTTGCAGGAATTCAAGCACCCCTGTTTATAGAAGAAAATGCATGGGAGCTGTGGGAGTATTTCACGGGATTCATTTTCGGTCTCGGCATAATGCTTATTGTCGTCTGCCTGCCTAAGAAAATGAGAGCTGCAGAAGAGGACTACGAATATTCTCCTCTTATCACAAATCAGAAATTCAGCATGTTTTTCCATACATTATTCACATTGCTTTTCTCTTTCGGCGTAACACTTTCAAGAGCGTTTGCGTTAAGAGGTGTCGAGATGTTTATTGACAATGACACGCTTGAGATAGCGGTAACGGTAATTTTCAGTGCAATTGCATTTATCCCCTGTTTCCTGATCGCAAAGAAAAACATAATCGAAAAATCACTGCTGACTCCTGTTGATAAACCTGTATGGGAATTTTCAAAAACAGCACTTTACATCTATATTGCCATCGTATCGGTTGCATACTTCATCTTAGGTGAAGACAGCAGAAGGTCTCTGCTCAATCTTGATTACAGTCTCGGATTTAATGAGTTATGGGCAAAAGGCGACCTGACAGACCCTATTCTTATGCTGTCCACGCTTGTGATCTTTATAATTCTTTTCACTTTGTGTACCAAAGAAAAGAAAAAAACTGAAAATCGGGCAGGAGGCTAAGCCGACCTCTCACACCACCGTGCGTACGGTTCCGTACACGGCGGTTCAATCATATTAAGTGCATAGACTTGTACGCTTCGGATATACCGTAATATCCCCTGCGTGCAAGTCTTTCGTTTATTATGGTCTGACTTATCCTGCAACAGCCCAATATACCTTTCGGGTATATCCGTTTCTGCAGGCTTTCCGCTCGGGCATAGCGGGTTGCATGCTTTGAGAAAGGTAAATACTTGCCGAAAGGCGAATAAAACTGAGGCACACTTCCTTACGGAGTGTGCCTCAATGGGGTGTTTTTTACGCATTGTTTTTGATAAAGGCTTACATTTTAAAGAACTGCGGTCTTATGTGCAGTCAGCATCCGGGCAGTACTTTTTCATTCATAAAAATAATCAGTTTGTTATCAAAGTCTGTCAAGTGCATTATAACCCAGAGCAAAATATTTGAATGCCCAGATAATAGGATTGTACTTGAAGAATATTTCATCAATAACAGTGACAAGTTTCCTCAGGAAAGTTGAAATGTCATTAGTTTCGGGAACTTCCACACTCTCAAACTCCTCGCCTTCCACATTAAGCACCATAGGCTGAGAGTAGCAGATGCCGTTTTCACCCGTAATATAGAAGCGAACAAAGAGATAAGGTTCATCAAGCAGTTCATCGGAATGCAGATCAAGCGTTGCTGTACCGTTTGTGATATTCTCTTCACGAAGAATGACATTACCGTTTGATACCCATGTTATCATGTTGAAGTTTACACCCTCAATTGTGATAGTGTCGTTATCCTGATCAACAGTAAGACGGGTAACATTGGGTGTATTATCAAGCAGATAAAGCTTCTCATCCACAACTACTGATTCATCATAGCCCGGTATCTCTTCCATACCGTTAAGCTCAACACCGTTTGAATAATGAGAAATTGAGAAAAACTGACCTTTTTCCAAAGCTGCACGGAAATCTTCCATTGTGAAGTTCTCCATCCATGTCATTGTATAAGCATCGTTAATACTGGCTTCATCGTGAGAATCTGCAAATGTATTACACCAAGGCACTACGCCGTTGGGAATGGTTTTCTGAAGAATCTGATCATAAAGTATACGGTCACAGCGTGTATGTGCATCTGATGCACTGTTTATACCCATACCGAGGGATGAGCCTTGGTAATCAATGAACAGTCTTGCGAACTTGTTTACATAATACTCGTCAATAAGCTGACCTACATGATCGGCAGAATCTTTATCCGTATAAACATACTCACCTACATGGGAAAGGAACGATATACCGCCGTCTGCCATAACACCTGCAGTCGGGGTCTCATAATCGCCGAATACACCTGCAAGTCCCTGTCCGTAATCAGAAAAATAACCTGTAAGATGGCAGTCCGCAACAGGAGTTGCCATATTAAGCTCAATTCCCTGAGGAACATCAAGCATGCCGTTTTCATGAGTTCTTGTTTCAGACGCAGCTGTTCCTGTCTGATAAGCTTCGTACTCCTCGTCGGTAAGAGGAATAATATCTGCCATCTGAGAGCGTTCATATTTTATAAGACGGATAAGAGGAACAAGCTCGGGTTCCTGATTCCAGCCCTGATTGATCGTTCCGTGATCTGTAAGGGCTACAATATCATAATTTAAATCATAATGCTTCTGTACGAACTCGTGAATCGTAAGAAAGCCGTCACTTGCATTAGTCTGAGAATGAAGCTGAGTTTTATAATTGCCCCATGTATCCCAGTCGATCCCCTCATAAGGATTGTCAATAATATAATTCTTTTCCGAATCTGCCGCAACGACAGGAATAGAGACAATACCTGAAAGAAGAACAGCTAAAAGCACTGAAAGAATTTTTTTTGAACAGAGCAAACATTTTTTCTTCATAGATTTTCCTCCTAAAAAACACAATAATCACAATATATGAAATCATCACATTTTTATTTTAGCACACGAGAAAAAATATGTCAACATTTAATAAAAATATAACAGCCGCTGCCGCTGATACAACCGGTCGCTACTGCATTTTGCTGTTCTTTTCGGAATTATAACAGCTTTGCAACAGATCACAAATTCTGTTGCACTGAATCTGGTGCCATGGTCATATACATATGTTCATTTCTTTTTTCATCGGCAAACCTTCTTCTATATAAAATACGCAGAAAAGAAACGTCTGAACACATTTTTGACAAGAAAAGAAAATCTGTGTTACTTCTTCTCCTTTTCATCGCAGGCGGTGTAGGTATTGCACTTAACAATCTCATAAATCTGTATCTTTCGGGAGTTGTTGACAGTGCAGTATTTTTCCCGATAGTCAACGGTGGCAGACTGATACTCATAACCGTTGCGTCACTCATATTTTTCGAAGAAAAAATTATCTGCGAATCAATGGATCGGACTCTGTTTCGCAATTGCCGCAACATTACTGCTGTGCATATAAATATCCCGCCTTACTTAATTATATTGAATTATGTTTGCGATATATTTTAATTTATTTTCAATCTTCCCGCTTATATTACATAATAAAAAAAATAATTAAGGTTGAAAACACACAATAAATTGTGTATACTGTATACATAAAGATTTGGAAGTGAAATATATGAATTATAACGGAATTGAATGTCCCGTGTGCAATGAAAAATTCAACAAAAATGACGACGTGGTCGTATGTCCGGTTTGCGGAACACCTCATCACAGAAACTGCTGGAAAAACAACGGCGGCTGCAAAAATGAGGAAAAACACACCGAAGGTTTTATATGGCAAATGATAAATGTCGAACCTGCAAAACAGCCCGCATTTTCACAGAATACAGCCGATCTGAAGACTTGTCCCCGATGCGGAGAGAAAAACGCCTTGTATGAGCCCATCTGCACACGATGCGGTGAAAGACTCAAGGCAAATTCCAAAACCATCCACGATCAGATGCCTTTCGATAACGGTCATAATTTCGGCGGATACGGTGAAAATCCCAATCCCAACAACTTTTCTCCGTATCAGAATGTATATGCAGCCGATGCAAGAACTGTTTACGGCGAAGATGCAAGAATCGAAGATATTCCCGTAACTGAAGTTGCCGAATATGTGCAGAAGGATTCCACAAAGTACATCGGAAAATTCCTCACTATACAGGAAAAGAAAACCAAGCTTTCGTGGAACTGGTCAGCAGGAATATTCTCTGTGTTCTGGTGCTTCTACAGAAAAATGACAGGCTGCGGTCTTGCATTGCTTGCAATATTTTTCTCATGTTATACATTATCGTCCTTCGTTCCGGCAATGATCTATGAAAAATTTCAGCCTGAAACTTATGAAGCTTATACCGATACAGTGATACAACTCAGCGAGGAACTGGCAAATTATGTTGAAACGGGAGTTTTGCCTGATGCTATCACCGATCTGCTTATGGAAGCATATACATCTCCTGTGATGATAAGTACATTTATTCTGATGATCGCTCTCTTCCTTGTAACAAGCATTGTGTTCGGATTTTTCGGCAACCATTTTTATAAAAAGAAAATACTGAAAGATATAAGGAGCATTCGGCAGGTAGCCGTTGACAGCATGTCATACCACATGTATTTAAGACATCGTGGCGGGGCTTCTGCAGCAAATGTTATCGTTCCCGTATTTATTTATATGATGCTTAATATGATGATGAGTTACTTTTAATTATGAATAGTTACCCTCTTATAAAAAATCAGGATATAGAAATTGAAATAACAGGAATCACAACGGAAGGCAGCGGAGTCGGTCACTATGACGGCATTGCTGTCTTTGTTCCCAATACGGCAATAGGAGACATTATCGAGTGTCACATAATCAAAACAAAGAAAAATTATGCCGTAGGTAAAATTAAAAACATTCTTAAAGCTGCACCTTCAAGAATTGCTCCCGACTGCGAGGTGTTTTCAAGGTGCGGAGGCTGTGCCTTCAGGCATTTACACTATAATGCCGAATGTGAAATGAAGCATCAGCGTGTTAAAGATGCTTTTGAACGGATAGGACATATCAAAATTGAGCTTGAAGACATCATTAAAGCAGGCAGAACAAACCGATACAGAAACAAGGCTCAATTTCCGGTTAGAAGCGATAAAAACGGTATTGCAATGGGATTTTTCGCTCAAAACAGTCACAGAGTCATTGATTGCCGTGACTGCCTTCTGCAACCGAAAGAATTTTCAAAGATCCTGTCCGTTTTTGAAAAATGGATAAAGAAAAACAGCATTACCGTTTATAATGAAGAAACTCATAAAGGTCTGCTCCGCCATATATACATACGAAAAGCTTTTGAGACCGATCAGATAATGGTTTGTGCCGTTATCAACGGTCACAATCTGCCTAAAAAGGACGATCTTATAGTAAATCTCATTAAGGAATGCAAAAACATTGCATCTGTTGTCGTGAATGAAAACACAAACGACAGCAATGTTATACTCGGTAAAAAATGTTACACCATATGGGGAGAAGATTACATTGAGGATGTTCTCTGCGGCGTAAGAGTCCGTATTTCTCCGCTTTCATTCTATCAGGTCAACCACGATCAGGCACAGATACTATATGAAAAAGCGGCAGAATATGCTTCACTTACAAAAGATGACGTTCTGCTTGATCTTTACTGCGGAGCAGGTACTATAGGACTGTCAATGGCTGATAAGGTCAGCAAGCTGATCGGTGTTGAGATAGTTCCCGAAGCCGTTGAAGACGCAAAGATAAATGCCCGAATCAACGGTATTGAAAATGCGGAATTTATCTGCGGTGATGCTCCGGAAGCGGCAGAAATTCTTTCCGACAGAGGTATAAAACCCGATGTTATCATAGTTGATCCGCCGAGAAAGGGCTGTGCCCCCGAGCTTCTTGACACGATCGAAAAAATGGATCCGAAAAGACTTGTATATGTGTCCTGCGACCCTGCAACACTTGCAAGAGACTGTGCAATCCTAAAAGAAAAAGGATATATTATCAAAAAAGCCGCACCTGTAGACATGTTCCCCCGCACAAGCCATGTGGAGACTGTTGTTGTGCTGACAAAATAACAACTATTGAATTACCCTGAAAAGACCGCAGAATGCCATGCGGTCTTTTTTTATGCAAAAAAGGTGCACTATACTATTAATATCTGCTTTCTTACAGGTATTAAAAAGTTTTACAAAACATTTTTTTGTTTTTTCTTGCAATAAAAAAATTATGTGTTATTATTGAATTAAAGACAGACAACGGAAGGAAGATTTTTATGGACGAAAACAAACAAGCTCTTTCTAAAAAAGATAACATAATCCAGGTGGTGAAGTTCGCACTGTTCTCTGTTTCGGCAGGACTTATAGAAACAGTTGTATTTACCGTTCTTACGGAAGTGCCGCCGAGACTTTTTGACAAAGAGCTTTCTTACTGGGCTTGTTACCTGCCTGCTTTGATTCTTTCGGTCATATGGAATTTTACCCTCAACAGAAAATTCACTTTCAAATCTGCGACGAACGTACCCATCGCAATGCTCAAAGTGGCAGCATACTATGCGGTATTTACTCCCGTATCAACGATCCTCGGAGATATGGCGGCTGTCCGTTTCAATGCGGAAGAAAGTGCAATCGTTGATTATCTCATCCTTGCAGTTACCATGGCAGCAAATCTTATTACAGAATACCTGTTCCAGAGATTTGTCGTGTTCAGAAATTCAATCAATACTAACGAGAAAAAATAATCATCATTTAAACAAAAAAATGCCCGACTTCTCACAGTGAAGCCGGGTTCTGTATTTTTCTTATATTATTCTAAAACTTCAAGACCTGCCGCAACTCTAAGAACGATTCTTGCGTCTGCTGCTGTTACTTCGCCGTCGTCATCAACATCTGCAAGCCAATCCTGATCTGCAGTGAAGCTGATAAGCTTTGCGGCTCTGCGGAGAATAAGTCTTGCGTCTGCAGCTGTTACAACGCCGTCACCGTCAACATCACCGAGATCAAATACGAGTTCATCGGGATCATCCTCGTCAACTTCGTCTTCATCACCGTCGGGATTAATAAGCTCACCTGCGTTAAGACCGAAAAGATTATCAAGTATCTCTATGGGATCATCAGCAAAAACTTCAACATTTGTCTTTGTATCAACGATAACATCGCCGACCTGATTGATAAGATTCTGAACAAATGCAAGAGCCTTTTCCTGACCCATAGCCTGAATGTCCATGCTGCCGAATGTAACCACAAGCTCCATAACGATGTTTGTGATATCTATAACACCCTCAGTAGCCATAATCTCCTGCATTGCATCGGAAGAAAGGATATTATTGATGTCAAAACCGGAATCTTCTTCTGTTGTTTCATCACTGCCGCCGCCAAGGTCAAGAGCATAAGCAGGGACAGCAAATGTTGCAAGCATTACGATGCTCATAATAATTGCTAAAATCTTTTTTTTCATTTAGGAAACACTCCTTAAAATTATTTCTTTATTTATGTAAACCTTTAAAAAGGGTTTAGCCGATAGCATTGCACATTTTTTTCAATGTATTAAGTCCGAATGTTGTACCTGTTATCTGATCCTCAAGTCCCTCAAACTCAACCGTGACATATCCGTCATAGCCGTTACCGATAAGAGTTGACAGGCACTGATAAACAGGAGCATCACCGTGACCGATAATTGCACCTCTCAGATAAGTACCGCCACGTGTCTTGAAAAATCCGTCACAGAAGAACGGTGCATTACCGCTTTTCTTATGAAAATCCTTTGCATGAACATGAAAAGCATACGGATTCAGCCTTCCTACGGCTTCGATCGGATCTTCATCAGCACACATAAAGTTTCCGATATCGATCAACAGTCCGAAATTATCATTCGCAACCCCGTTGACGATTTTTTCAACACGCATACTTTCCTGACAGAAGAATCCGTGATTTTCCGTCATAGTTTTGATTCCCAGCGTCTTTGCATACTCCGTAACAGCTCTGCATCCCTTGATTATTTCGGGAAGTGCGTCGTCAAAAGTCTTGAAGCCTCTGTCTTTTTTTTCAAAGCCTCTTGTTGAATCATGACGCATAAGCTTTACGCCGAGAACAGAAGCAATGTCAACTTCCGCTTTAAGTCTTTCGATCTCTTTATCAATATCTCCGTCACTGCCGTAAAGAAAATCAGCACCGATAGTATATGCTACGGGTTCAATGCCGTTTTTAACACATTCAGCATTGAGAAGTGCCGCATATTCAGCCTTCGTCATTCCCTCGGGGACATCAAATTCAATAAATTCGATACCGTCAAAGCCCGTCTCCTTTGCAAGAGCAATACAATCAACGAGACTTTTCTCACCTGAGCCGACAAGACGGCAATAACTGTATGAACTGACTGCAAATCTCATTTTCAGCCCTCTTTTTTCTTTATTTTATCCCAATATTCTTTAGCTGCCTGTTCATTTTTATTGTCACCGTAAATGTAGTAAACAGTATCCTTCAAAACATCGGGTAAATATTGCTGTTTTGTCCAATGATCGGGATAATCATGGGGGTACTTATAAAACTGCCCCTTGACAAGTGCATCCTCACCGTCATAATGCATATTCTGAAGCTGTCTGGGAATAGGCCCGTATCTGCCTTTTTCCAGATCCGCCATTGCACTGTTTATGGCATCATGTCCGGAATTTGATTTCGGAGAGTTACAGACAAGGATCACAGCATCAGCCAACGGAAGCCTTGCCTCAGGCAATCCCACCTGCAAGGCAATGTCAACTGCGGCTTTAACTATCGGCATTATCATCGGGTAAGCAAGCCCCACATCTTCAGCTGCACACACCATAAGTCTTCGGCATGCCGACGGAAGATCGCCTGCAGCAAGTATTCTTGCAAGATAATGAATTGCCGCATCGGGATCGGAGCCCCTCATGGACTTCTGAAATGCAGAAAGCAGATCATAATGCTCATCTCCGTCCTTATCGTACTTAAGGGACGTTTTCTGGGAAAGCTGTTTTGCATTTTCAAGAGTAATTTTCCTGTTTTCACCAAGCTTCGGCATCACGGAGCTTAAGCAAAGAAGCTCGACCGTGTTGATTGATTTTCTCACATCACCGCCGCAGGCATAAGCAATATGATCTATTACTCCGTCTTCAATGTCAAGACCGCATTTCATCTCCTCAGACATGTATCGGAAAGCACGTTTAACTGCGGGTACAACATCTTCAGCCGACACAGTTTTGAATTCAAACACCGTGCTGCGGCTTAAAACTGCACTGTATATGTAAAAATAGGGATTTTCAGTAGTTGACGCAATAAGCGTTATCGAACCGTTTTCGATATATTCAAGAAGCGACTGTTGCTGCTTTTTATTGAAATACTGAATCTCATCAAGATAGAGAAGTATTCCGTCAGGTGCGGCAACAGTGTCGATCTGAGCCACAATATTACGTATATCGGCAATCGAAGCATTAGTGCCGTTGAGCTTACACAGCTTTTTATTTGCAGAAGCCGCTATGATATTAGCAACTGTAGTCTTACCCGTTCCGGAAGGACCGTAAAAGATCAGATTCGGAATTATGCCCGACTCAATGATATTGCGAAGCGGTGCACCTTCGGCAAGCAAATGCTTTTGTCCTACAGCTTCGTCTAAAGTCATCGGTCTTATTCTGTCTGCAAGAGGTGAAGACATGGCAAATTCCTTTCAAAAAAATATATACACGGTTTATTCTAACATATATTTTATAAAAAATAAAGCCCAAAATGAAAAAAATTATAATTTGTACGGAACAAATTATAATTCTTTTCTTTTTAATATGCATTTTTAATCATTTCAATTTCTTTAGCATAGCCCTCTATCTCATTGGGAGTTTCAAGGTTTATGGGTAATCCCTCAAGCTCGGGCATTTTTATAAATTTCATTAATGCATCAAATCCGATATGTCCTTCACCGATTTTTGCATGTCTGTCTTTGTGAGCACCCATGGGATTCATACTGTCGTTCAGATGTATTGCTTTAAGTCGCTCAAGACCGATAATTTTATCAAATTCATCAAGGACAGCCTCAGGCTGACTGATTATATCATAACCCCCGTCGGAAATATGGCATGTATCAAGGCAGACACCGAGCTTTTCCTTAAGCTCCACTCTGTCGATGATCGCCTGCAATTCTTCAAAGCTTCTGCCTATCTCACTGCCCTTTCCTGCCATTGTTTCAAGCAGAACGGTCGTTGTCATTTCGGGAAGCAGCACTCGGTTGAGAATATCGGCAATAAGCTCGATTCCCTTTTCTGCTCCCTGTCCCACATGGCTTCCGGGATGGAAATTATAGTAGTTGCCGGGAACGTATTCCATTCTCTCAAGATCATCCTTGAAGGTTTCATACGCAAAAGCACGTATTCTGTCCTCTTTTGCACTTGCATTCAAAGTATACGGGGCATGAGCAACGATCTTGCCGAACCCGTGTTCTTTTGCAAACCCAATATATGCTTTCACATCATTTTCATCAATAGCTTTTGCCGCACCGCCTCTGGGATTGCGGGTAAAGAACTGAAATGTGTTTGCACCGATCTCATGGGCCTGTTTACCCATTGCAAGAAAGCCCTTTGAAGCGGATAAATGACATCCGATATATAACATTTTTATTTCTCCTTGTTGGATAAAGCTCTGAATGAGTTGAGAACAGCAAGAACCATAACACCGACATCACCGAAAACTGCAAGACCGATACCCACAATATTCAACGAGCACAGAAGAAGAATTATAAGTTTTATCGCAATTGAGAATATTATATTCTGCTTTGCAATATTCATAGTCTTCTTAGCTGTTTTTATTGCAGTAACTATTTTTGAGGGTTCATCGTTCATTATAACGACATCGGCGGCTTCAATAGCGGCATCAGAGCCGAAAGCTCCCATTGCGATGCCCACATCTGCTCTTGCAAGCACAGGTGCATCATTGATTCCGTCACCTACATAAATAGTCTTACCGTTTGCAGAAGACATGACTTCTTCAAGTTTTGAGACCTTGTCACCGGGAAGCAGTTCGCTGCAGACAGTGTCTATACCGAGAGCTGATGCTGTTTCTTCGGCAGCCTTTCTGTTATCACCCGTAAGCATAACAGTTTTTTTGACACCCTGCTTTTTCAGCATCGTTACAAGTGTCTTTGAGTCCTCTTTTATCTCATCAGATATTATTATACTTCCCGCAAAAGAATTGTCAACAGCAACATATATCACAGTACCGCCGTCAGCCGGAATATAATCAACACCCGACATTTCCATAAGCTTGGAATTACCTGCAAGCACGGTTTTACCGTCAACAACAGCTGATACGCCGTGTCCTGCCGTCTCTTCAGAGCTCGTGATCCTTGATATGTCAATTTCCTTGCCGTATGATTCTCTGACTGAACGTGCAATGGGATGAGAAGATACATTTTCCGCATAAGCAGCCCTTTCAAGAAGCTCAGCTTCCGTACAATTTACGGGATTGATCTTACTTACGGCAAAAACACCCTTTGTAAGCGTGCCCGTCTTATCAAAAACTGCCGTATCAGCCTTTGAAAGCATCTCAAAAAAGTTTCCGCCTTTTATAAGGATACCCTGTTTTGCCGCACCGCCGATTCCGCCGAAAAAACTGAGCGGTACAGAGATAACAAGTGCACAGGGACAGGAAACGACAAGGAAAGAGAGTGCTCTGTAAATATAATCGCTGAAGGTTGCCCCCTCAATAAGCAAAGGCGGCAGAACTGCCAGAAGAAGTGCCGCTACAAGAACTGCGGGAGTATAGTATTTTGCAAATTTGGTGATGAATTTTTCAGAAGTGGATTTTCTTGCAGAAGCAGTCTCCACAAGCTCAAGGATCTTGCTTACGGTAGAATCCTCAAAGGTTTTTGTAACTCTGACCGTCAATACGCCGTTACCGTTGATACATCCGCTTAATATCTCATCATTTTCTTTTACTGCACGGGGCACGGATTCGCCTGTCAATGCACTTGTATCAACAAAAGAGCTTCCGCTTATGACAACACCGTCAAGAGGGACTTTTTCACCTGCCGCAACGGAGATTATATCGCCGATCATAACTTCATCGGGATCAACCTTTTCCGTTTTGCCGTCTCTTACAAGATTGGCATATTCGGGGCAGATATTCATAACTTCTTTAATGGATTTTCTCGATTTTTTTACGGCATAATCCTCAAACAGCTCGCCCACTCTGTAGAAGATGACAACAAATACTGCCTCGGGATATTCACCGATAATAAATGCACCGATAGCGGCAACGACCATAAGTGTATTTTCATTGAAGATATTACCCTTAAAAATACCCTTAAATGCATTTATGATCACTTCAAATCCGCTGACAATAAAAGCCAATATAAAGAGTATGAGCTCAACGGCAGCAAGATTTTCGGGCACAAGCACCGCCGTAACAAGAAGTACGGCACCAATTGATATTTCAATTATATCTCTTTTCAATGTTTACCACCCTTAAATAAATTCGACCTCAACATCAGGCTCTGTCTTGTGAACGATTTTTTCAATACCTGCCTTTATTGAGTCAAGCTTTGTCTCGTCAATATCAAGAATCATTTTTTCAGTAAGAAAATTAACCGTAACGGAATTCACACCGTCCAACTTTGCTGTTTTTTCCTCAATTTTTGCCGCACAGTTTGCACAGCAAAGACCGTGAAGCTTAACTTTTTTAACCATAATAAATTACCTCTCAATCTTTTTCTTTTATATGTTCTATACCCATTTCGATAATGAGTTTAACATGTTCATCTTTCAGGGAATAATAAACATTTTTTCCCTCACGTCTTGATTTTACAAGATGTGCATCTTTAAGAACTTTTAACTGATGGGAGATCGCTGATTTCGTCATATCAAGCAATGCGGACAGATCGCACACACACATTTCACCGGAATCAAGTGCAGCCATGATCCGCATACGGGTACTGTCGCACATGACCTTAAAAAAATCCGACACCGCATAAAGCACTTCCGTATCCTCCATGACCTCTTTTACATGATTCACCACATCACTGTGAATGACCTCACAGTCACACATCTCACTATGCTCATGAAGATTCATATTTCAGCCTCCTTTAATTGAACAGTTGAACAACCGTTCAACCTTGTGATTACATTATAGTTGAATGACTGTTCAATTGTCAATAGTTTTTTGCAAATTTATTATATTTTTTACACAGGAAAAATATATCAGAATTTATCAATGAACAATTTACAATTTACAATGTACAATGATTTACAAAA
>CAZTFS010000033.1:18120-20674 GCA_964613045.1 uncultured Eubacteriales bacterium | reverse complement strand
TCAGCTTGGCAGTACTAATAGGTCGAGGGCTTGTCCTTTCTTCATTTGGTTCTATCCACTTTTCCTTTGTTTAGTTTTGAGGGTGCATAACCCATAGTAAACCGTAGATTTAATCTACGGTTTTTATTTTTTTCAAAAATACTATTGACTCTCACCTTAACTTCAGGTTTATAATTCAGATTGTAAGGTACCTTAGAAAAAAACGGAGGTGTTAAAATGAAGATAGGCGAATTTGCGAAATACTGCGGAACAAAAATATCTGTTTTACGTCATTATGATAAAGAAAAACTGCTCATTCCTGAAAGAATTGATGTTTTCACAGGCTACAGGTATTATTCAGAACTGCAAAAGGCAATTTTTGACCGAATAACTGCACTGAAAAATGCAGGCTTCACTTTACACGAAATCAAACGTATTATTTCCTTTTCACTGAGTGAAGAAGAAATAACCGAAATGTTTGCAAGAAAGGCTGACGAGCTGAGTAATGCAATGCAATTTCTAAAGGAGGCTGAATTTATAATGTCAGAGTTAAATGTTATTTTTGAAAAAGATAAAGCAAAAGTCAGAGTGAAACAGGGTGATGACAAATTCAAACTGTGTTGTCAGCTTGATTCTTACATCAGAAATGCTGATTGTCAGCGTATATCACAATTTGTGATTAATGAAAACGAAATTTCTTGCCGTGTTGTAAAGCTTGGTGAAGAAACTGAAAGTGAAGACCCGATTTTACCCTTTGCCGACGATCCTCAGGTGATCGGCAAATGGGAAGTTGTGGGAAATTATGCTGTCCGTGAAGATTTTGAAGAGAATAAATTCAGCACAATGTCTTTTTACGGTGACGATGTGAAATATATTTACTTTTTACCTCAAGGTGAAAAATATTGGTGCTTCAGCTGGACAAAAGACTATTTTGTTGTTGACGGTTACAGAATCAATCCTATTTACAATTCTTATGAAATTGTGAAAAGGGGTAATGATACTTTTATGCTGATAAGTCTGCGTGAGTTTGAAGCATCAAGGGGCGGTCAGCCCACGATTCTTGCACTAAGACAGGTTGACAGTCACAAATACACCCCTGAAATGATTGCAAAAAAGGACGACCTTAACAAGCCGTTCATGAATGATGAAAGAATTATCGGCAAATGGACTGCCCATTCATTCCTCGGTAATAAATCTGAATTCCCTTTACCTCAGGAAGATATGGAAGACTTGTACTTCAAGGAGATTGAATTTTTCCCCGAGGGTAGATGCAGATGTGTTTATGAGGATGATGTATTTGAAGGTGATGACAAGCTGTGCTGGACAAAAAATTATCTTCTTCGTAAATGGAATTGGTCTGCCTGTGAGTATGAAATCCGTAAACATAACGATGTTGATTACATGATCATCGAGTGGAAAAGCGGTGATTACCGTTTCGGCGGCTTTGATACGAATTATTATGTATTTGTGAGGGCATAATTTTTCTTGTTTTGTTAACCGTTTTGTTTCTTTGTTCACTATATAAATGAAAACACCGGTGATTTCTGAAATGGAGGTGGAATATTGGAAAGAAAAGAAATTGATTTAAAGATATGCGATATGGCAAAGTCAGTTCTGTCGTATTGTATCAGCAGAACCTCAAACAGATTTGATGCCGAAGATCTTGCTCATGATATTATTTTAGAAATGTATAAGTCTTCAGCAAATATCCGTAATGAAGATGCGTTTTACGGTTTTATGTGGGCTGTTGAAAAAATCTGAATCAATGCGGAATAAAGGATTTGACTTCGGTGTTTCCACTGAAAACGAAAACGGTGCTTTTTGTGCCGTTTTCTTTATTAGTGGTTGTTTTTATATGATTTCAGTGTTATAATTGTTTCAGAACTCGATTCGGTGGTGAGTTTATGTATTATCACGCTTCACAGGTTGGCGGTATTAAGGTATTAGAACCGAGAATATCAAATCACAATGTTCCTCTTATATATTTTTCTGCAAAAAGAGAAAATGTTCTTGTTTATCTGAGCAATGCTGTGGAGAAATACTGCAAAGAATCGGGATTCAAGCACAACGGTAAATGGCACAAATGGGCAAGTTACGGTTTTGAATCTGGCGGTACGCTTAGAATTGATGAGTATTATCCGAATGCTTTAATTGATACATATAAAGGTGTTTCGGGGTATATTTATTCGGTTGAAAATGTTTGTGTGAATGAAGACAGTATCAATATAAGTAGTGCTGTCACAACATCCGCACCTGTCGTTGTAGAAAATGTTGAATTTATAGAAGATGCTTATGATGAAATCATCAGAGCCGCAGAAACAGGGCTTATAAAAATAAGGAGATATGAAGAGCAGAGCGATAAAATGTTAGCTTGGATTGAAAACACTATAAAGAATGAATATAAAGAAGCCGAAAATGAGTCTGATTACAGGCATTTTTTAAAGGGGAAATTCGGTTTTCTGAATGATTAATATATATTATAACGGAGAAGTATTATGGTGAAACCTGACGGTAAAAAGAGAATATCAAAAATTGATACATATTTAAATGTTGCAGAGACTTTTGCATACAGAAG
>CAZTFS010000033.1:0-18020 GCA_964613045.1 uncultured Eubacteriales bacterium | reverse complement strand
GAATATCAAAAATTGATACATATTTAAATGTTGCAGAGACTTTTGCATACAGAAGTACTTGTCTTAAAAGAAAATACAGTGCAAATCCATGTCCTGTATGTGCCAGACTTATTATTCAGTCAGGTATCAGAAATGTATATATGCGTGTGGGTGAAAATGCGGATGAATATGATGTGATTCCCTCGGCAGAATTGAAATGGCATTTGTAGGAGTAGTTTTATGCTTGGAAAGATAGTTTCTGTTATTGTTGACAGGCCTCTTGGCAGTAGACATCCCGATTTTGATATGATCTATCCTGTAAATTACGGTTATGTTGACGGTATTTTTGCTCCTGACGGTGAGGAACAGGATGTTTATATTCTCGGGATAGATGAGCCGATAAAAAATTTTAAAGGAAAAGTCATTGCAATCGTTCACAGATTCAATGATAATGAGGATAAATGGGTTGTTGCTCCTGAGGGAAAGAGTTTTCCAATAGAAGAAATAAAAAAATTACTGCATTTTCAAGAGCAGTATTTTGATAGTGAAATCATAGTATAAATTGAGGTGCGGAACATGAAAAAAGTATTATCAATCATTCTTGCAGCGGTTCTTTGTTTCGGATGTATTTCAGTTACGGCTTTTGCTGAGGATTATGAATATCCCTTCAAGACCGAGGACGGTACGGTACGTGACCCCTATGTTCTTGTTTATGAAGGTAAATATTACTTGTACGCAACATGTCTTGCAGATGAGGGATATGCGTGCGTTGTGAGTGAAGACCTTGAAAATTGGTCAGCACCGATTCAGGTTTTTACACCTTATGACGGATTTGACGGTGACGGCTGTTATTGGGCTCCCGAATGTCATTATTACAACGGCAGTTTTTATCTGTTTGCAACATATCATTCAAAGGTAACGGGCTACAGAGGAACGGCGGTGTTCAGATCTGACAGTCCTACAGGTCCCTTTGAGCTGATAAGTGACGGACACATTACGCCGAAAGAATACGACTGCATCGACGGAACACTTTATGTTGATGATGACGGTCAGCCCTGGATGGTCTATGTTAACGAGTGGACTTCTACCGAAAGCGGCAGAGGTGAAATGGCTATTGCAAAGCTGAGTGATGATCTTTCAGAATTTATCAGTGAGCCCATCGTGCTTTTTGCAGCCCGTGATCCCATGTGGGCAAAAAGCTTTGTAACGGACGGTCCGTTCATGTACAGAACATCAAGCGGTCAGCTTATCATGCTCTGGTCAAATGAAGCAAGAAACGGCTATTCCGTAGGTGTTGCAATTTCGGATAACGGCGAGATCGACGGAAACTGGAGTCATCAGCCTTTCACTCTGTACACAAAAAATATCATCAATGAATATTCAGGCGGTCACCCGATGATATTTACCGATCTTGAAGGCAATCTGACTATGCTTATCCATTCACCTAACAGCAGTGATGAAAATGTGCATGAAACTGCCACATTTCTCAAGCTTGAAGATATCGGCTATACAGTTGTTATCAGTGCCGATAACTACAGCGGTATAAAATATTATCTCCAGTCAATAACTAATAAGTTTGTTGAAGTGTATTACTCATTTATGAATCAGATAAAGATGTATCTGAACGGATTTTTGAGTCTGATTAAATAATAAGCTATCCCCTGTTGACATGCAGGGGATTATATGCTATATTATACATAGATACTCGATGTATCGAGTAAAAAGGTAGGTGTCAATATGAAAATCAGTAAAGAGCTTACAAAAGGAAGTACGGCTTTGCTCGTTCTCGGCGTTCTTTCCCGTTGCGATATGTACGGCTATCAGATAATCAGAACGGTTGAGGTCATGAGCGAAGATGTTTTTCAGATGAATGAGGGTACACTTTATCCGATTCTTCATTCCCTTGAAAATGAAGGATATCTGACTTCCTATTGGAGTGAAAAAGAAGAATCTGCACGTCGCAGAAAGTATTATAAGATCACTCCGCAGGGCTTAAAAGAGCTTGAAAGTCAGAAACAGGAATGGACGGTGTACTCCTCGGCAGTTGAAAAAGTGCTGGGAGGTGCGAAGCTTGTCGGAATATGATTTCAGTCCTGTTGTAAAAAATATTTGCTCAGGTATTCAGGGAAAAAGATGCAGACGTGAAGCGGAAGAAGAGCTTCTTGATCATCTTGAGGAGACTTATGAGCGAAATCTTGCCGTCGGTAAAAGTGAATCTGATGCTTTTCATGCTTCAGTAAAAAGTTTGGGTAATACAAGGGTCCTTTCTCAGCAGCTTGCGGCAGTTCATGCTCATTCACCTGCCGTACAGATGAAGTCCGCACTGTGGCTGTTTATTATCGGTCTCATTCTGCAAAAATTCCACTTGAATCTGTTTACGGGAATGAAAGCGATAGAGACATTTGCGGGCATCGTGTTGGTTCTGATTTCACTTTTCTTAATGCGAACCGTCAATAAAAAACTGCATTTTGCGTTTATTTTCAGTGCGGCTGCTTTCGGTTTTGATATTATCGAAAATTGTGTGAACAGTTACGGTATTGAAAATGAGATACTGCCGTATATCTTTACCGTTTCAGACAGTATTCTTTATTTGCTGATGTGGTTTTTTGCAGTATACGGATTTATGGAAATGGACAGAACATACTGTACTGACAGCGATAAAAAGAAACCGCATCTAGGTTTTTTACTTGTATATATGCCTTTTGAGCTTATCGTAAGCTGTGGACTTGTGCTAATGAATGAGGGCAAAGAGTTAAACGTCGAGGTTGCATATCTGTTTATTATAACGTCGGTAATTTATGTTTTTGAAATCATTCAGTTTGTACGGCTGAAAAACCGTCTTTGGGATGCGGATGCACGTTATGGCATTGATTCGTGGAATAAAAAGAGCATAACAGCTGTGTGTATGGCTGTAGCGGTGAGTATTGTCTGTCCGGCATTCTTTATGTATTCCTATGCAGTAAAAGACACGCCCATGACTGAGCTTGTGATTCACGATACGGATGATCGGAATGCTGCAGATGAGATCCGTCAGAAAATGCTTAGTCTCGGTATGGATGAAGATGTTCTGGAACTGATACCTGACAGTGAAGTCATGATGTATAAAAATGCTGTATACATGACAGTATATTACGGCTTGGGAGGCAGTGACGATTGTGTAAACGGTGCTGTGTACAACTTTTATCTGAATAATGGAAGTGAAAATGACGGATATCAGCTCAGATCTGTGTATTCAATGGAATTATATGAAAGTGAGTACAGAGCAGGATTTTATTACATGAATTATGATCCTTTCTTTTATCAGCTTGAACCGACAAGTGAAAGTGATATCTTTATATCTGTTTTACAGAAGCAAGGTACAAAGTTTTATAATAAAGAGCCGATAAACAGCGATTTTTCTTTATTACACCGTTTGTCACGCGGTCAGAACGGCTTTGATTTTAAAGCTGAAAATAATCAGATCGTTTTGTTTGCTATGAGTCATAATCTGAGAAGTTATGATGAGAATTTCGGTGCCAATATAGGACTTTTGTTTGTTAGACAGGTTGTACCGTTTTCTTTAGGATATAATACCGTGTCTGAATGTGCTGCTGTTTCGGGAAATTACACCTTCAGTTCATTCAGCAGTATTGAATCTCCGTTTATGGAAACATATCTGTGCCATAATAATACAATAAATTATGTTGATATGTCAGAACAGTTATCTGAGATCTCTGCCGATGAAGAATAAAATAAAAAGCCGATATCACAAACGGACATCAGCAAAATATTCCCCTGCCCTGTAGCAGGGGTTTGATCTTTTTTTAGATATTAATCGAAATCGATTTCTGCAAGAAGTTCTTTAAGAGCCTTTGCATCAGCGGCAGTAAGAGTAACACCCTTGCCCATTTTTTCATGGTCGGGACCCCAATCACGGATGTCGTACTTGGGCTCTTTTCCGTTCCAACTGATAAGATTGAGCTCCTTTGCCCAACCGCCGGCACCTTCGGAAATAACGCCGAATGTTTTTACAATTTCATAAGTAAACTCAGGCATTTTTTTAACCTCCGATATTTAAACTGATTATATTATAATATTCATACAAATAAAAATCAATAGCTTTTTAAATTTTTATTCATTATTTCAATAAACAGAAAACAGGTGTTTGTGAACAATTTGTAAACATATATCTGTTTTTCTGTTTTTTTTGCGTTTTTCGGTCTGCTTTTTCGTGTGTTGGGCAAAGGTCGGAAAGCCAAATAAATGCAGACAGCAAAAATGTCTGCAGATGAAAGGATGATGAAATGAAAAAACTTACCGCCCGTGAGGAGCTTTTCTGCAGAATGTATGCTTACTGCCGCAACGGTCGGGAGTCGGCAGTAAAAGCAGGATATACGGTATGTCCCGAAATAATGTCAAGAAAGCTGTTGGGAAAGCATCTTGTAAGAGAAACGATAGACAGGTATTCTCTGGAGATGAACATAACTCTCAACGAAGTCAAAGCGGGTTTACGCCGTGTTGCTTTTTCCTCGTCGGCAGATGCGGTGAAGCTGATGCTTGCAGAAGATCCTGCTGTACTTGATCCCGAAAGTCTGGATCTTTTCAATGTTGCCGAGATAAAAAAGCCGAAAGGCGGCGGTCTTGAGATCAAATTTTTTGACCGTATCAAAGCACTTGAAAAGCTGGGGGATATAACCTCGGCAGACGGCGGAGAAAAGATGACAGGCTCCTCATTTTATGAGGCACTTGAACGCAGTGCGGAAAATCAGGGTGATGCCACATGACATTCAGCACTTTTTCAAAGAAACAGCTGAAAGTACTGACATGGTGGTGCAAAAACAGTAAGACCAGAGACTTTGACGGCATAATCTGCGACGGTGCTGTAAGAAGCGGCAAAACACTTTGTATGTCAGTTTCTTTTATAGCCTGGGCAATGGGAAATTTCAGCGATACTTCTTTTGCATTATGCGGAAAAACAGTAACATCTCTGAGGCGAAATCTTGTCACTCCGCTGCTGCCTGTTCTTACCGAATTGGGTTTTACTTGTCGTGAAAAGATATCACAAAGCCTTGTTGAGATCGAATTTGACAATGTAAAAAACCGCTTTTATTTATTCGGCGGCAGAGATGAGTCCTCCGCTTCGCTTATCCAGGGACTTACCCTCGGCGGTGTTCTGCTTGATGAAGTTGCTCTTATGCCTCGTTCATTCGTTGAACAGGCTGTTGCCCGATGCTCCGTTGCAGGTTCAAAGCTGTGGTTCAACTGTAACCCTGAAAACCCTATGCATTGGTTTCATAAGGAATGGATTGAGAAAGCAAAAGAAAAAAACTGTCTCTATCTTCATTTTGTCATGGAGGATAACCCCTCCCTTTCCCGTTCGATCATTGAACGCTACCGTTCGCTTTACAGCGGAGCGTTTTACGAACGATTTGTCGAAGGAAAGTGGGTTGCCGCTGAGGGACTTGTTTACCCCTTTTTTACAAGGGAACACAATGTTGCCGAAGTTGCTCCCCAATGCAGTGAATTTTATATTTCCTGCGATTACGGAACGGTCAACCCCTTTTCCTTGGGGCTATGGGGATATTGTGACGGTATCTGGTACAGAATTGATGAATATTATTGGGCATCAAGGCGTGAGGGGAGCCAGAAAACAGACGAGGAATATTACCTTGAGCTTGAAAAGCTGGCAGACGGCAGACAGATAGAAAGCGTTATTGTCGATCCCTCTGCAGTCAGTTTTATCGAATGTATCCGCCGTCACGGAAAATTCCGTGTTATCCCTGCGAAAAACGATGTTACAGATGGCATAAGAAGAGTTTCCGAAGCCCTTAAATGCGGCAAAATTAAAATATCGGCATCATGCAAGGACATTTTAAGGGAATTCGGACTTTATCGCTGGGATCAGAGTACTGTCAAAGATACTCCCCGAAAAGAACATGATCACGCAATGGACGACATGAGGTATTTTGTGTCAACAGTGCTTTACGGCGGCTGTGACGATTCCTTTGCCGTTATTGCAACCGAAAGGATGTGAAAAATATCAGACCTTTAGGAAAAAAGAAAAATCAGAATCCTTCCGCAGTGGCGGCAGTAGGCGTTCCCCAGACTGTGTCGGGAAAATTTTCGTCCGGCTTCGGTGAAACAAAAAGTTTTTTTGCCGAAAGACAGCTTTATGAAAATCTTAAAAATTCCGTACCTGTTATAGACGGTGCGATCTCAAAGATAGTCAGACTTACAGGCGGATTCAGAGTGAGTGTCTCGGATAAAAAGACTGAGAAAGAGCTTGAGCATTTCCTTGAAAATGTTTCCGTCGGAGGTAATATGACAGGTATTAACTCGTTTATTGATCTTTATCTTTCCCAGATGCTGACTTACGGAACGGCTGTAGGTGAAATGGTTCTCAGCCGTGACAGACGCTCCTTTGCTCTTTATAACGGTGAACTGAATGATGTTGTGCTCAGAAGGAATGAAAAGGATCCGATGAAAATAGATGTATGCTTGTCCTGTGCAGGTGAAGCAGTGCCTGTAAAAAATACAAATGCGGTTCTTCTCTCCGTACTCGATCCCGATGCCGGCAAGCTTCACGGAAATTCCATACTCAAAGGCTTGCCGTTTGTCAGTGGGATACTGATGCAGATATTTGAATCCGTAGGCACAAACTGGGAACGTATGGGTAATCTCAGATACGCCGTTACATACCGTCCTCAGAACGATTCCATGGAAAAAGCTTATGCTAAAGACAGGGCTATGCAGATAGCAAAAGGCTGGAGCGAAGCAATGAAATCCGGCTCAGAGGTCAAGGATTTTATTGCAGTGGGTGATGTTGATATCAAGGTTATCGGTGCTGATAATCAGATCCTCGACAGTGAAGTTCCCGTCAGACAGCTTATGGAGCAGATCGTTGCAAAAACAGGCTTGCCGCCTTTTATGCTCGGGCTTAACTGGTCTACCACGGAGCGTATGGCTCAGCAGCAGACAGATATGCTTACAAGTGAATTGTATCATTACAGGCGTTTGCTTACACCGATAATAATACGGATAAGTAAAATGTATCTGCGAATGAACGGTCTGAGCGGTGAATGTACAGTGGAATGGGATGATATATCCCTTCTTGATGAAACAGAGCAGGCAAAAGCAAATTATTATAATGCTCAGGCTGAAAAATACCGTGCAGAGGCACAGAAAGGAGAATAATATTTGGATGACTTGAGAATTACGAAAAGTGCCGCAGATATTGCACCTGAAACAGGTGTTCCTGATGACGGGGATCTTGAGCTTATTTCACGTTATACGAGAAAAATGCCCGATGCAAAAGACATCTACACATTTACGGTCACTCTTTGTGATAATGAGATCGACCGTGACTGTGAGAGATTTTCAATAAATGCGATCAATGCCTTTAAGGATATGTTTGAAGGTGTTACGGGAATTTTCGATCACAGCATGAAAAGCTCGGATCAGACTGCGAGAGCATACAGGACGGAAGTGATTACCGACAGCAGTAAAATTACCTCTTGCGGTGAACCGTATACCCGTCTTAAGGCATGGTGCTATATGCTTAAATCCGAGAAAAACGCCGAGCTTATCAAGGAGATAGACGGCGGAATCAAAAAAGAAGTGAGCATAAGCTGCAGCGTCGGTAAAAGAATATGCTCCGTCTGCGGCAAGGATATGAGAAGTCATGAATGCACTCATATTCAGGGGCAGACTGTGAACGGAAAGGTCTGCCATGCTGTACTTGATGACCCCACAGATGCTTATGAATGGTCTTTTGTTGCTGTTCCCGCACAGAGAAAAGCGGGTGTGTCAAAAAATGCAAAAATTACTGATGACAGCATTACGGTTGAGACTGATGAACCGTCGGAGATAATAAAAGCATTTTCATTGTCAAAAGACAGTGTTACGCTCAATGCAAGCCAGCTCAAGGCAGTATACCGTTATGTTTCCTCCATGGAATCAGACGCAAATGCCGGTAAAGAATACAGAGAACAGGCTCAGAAAGAAATTATTGCACTTTCTGCATTTACTTTGCCCGATGCGGATTCAAAAATGATGTGTTCGATCCTTGATAAGCTTAGTAATGACGAGGTATTTATGCTCAGAAAAGCATTTGATGCAAAAGCAAAGGATATAAAAGCTTTTGAACCCGCATTTCGCTCCGAAAGGATCAAAAATTTTAACGATAATGAACAATTTAAAATCTGACAAACGAAAGGAAGATAAAAATGAAGATTTCACTTAACGGCTTCGGCGAAAATGCCGCAACATTCAAATTTACGGGAGTTGTTTCACAGGGACAGCCTGTTACAATGGCTGACAACTTTACGGTCAGACTCTGCGAAAACGGTGACAGCATCATCGGTACCGTTTTGAATGCAAAGGGCGAATACGCAAGCATTCAGCTTGCAGGATACACTCAGTTCGGTTATTCGGGTACGGCTCCTGAGGTGGGCATGTGTACTCTGTGCGGTGACGGCAACGGAAATGTCTGCGTTTCCGATACAGGCAGACAGTTTATTGTAACAGATGTTGACACCGATAACTGTAAAGTCGGAATTATACTCTGATATTAAAAGAAAGGAAGATGTAACAATGGCTAATTTTGATAATATTAAACTTGAAAAAGGTATGTATGCTTCTTCAAAGGGCTTTAATGCCGTGCTTGAAGAACTTGACCCTTCCGAAAACTACAAGGGTACACAGCTGGAGAATCTTGATGCTTTTCAGCGTCAGCTTAAAAGATTTGATATCAAGGTAAGCGGCGGCGGCTCTGATGTGGTGGACAAGTTCTTTCAGACAACCGACTCTGCGGCACTTTTTCCCGAGTATGTTTCAAGAGCTGTCAGACAGGGTATGGAGGAAGCAAATGTGCTTAACGGTCTTATTGCTTCCACGACACAGATCAACGGTCTCGATTACCGTTCAATTACTTCCGTTACCTCTGATGACGACAAGGAGCTTAAGGTGGTCGCTGAGGGTGCCGCAATTCCTCAGACATCTATCAGAACTCAGGAAAATCTTGTCACACTTCACAAAAGAGGCAGAATGCTTGTCTCCTCCTATGAGGCTATTAAATATCAGCATCTTGACCTTTTTACCGTAACTCTCAGACAGATAGGTCATTATATTGCAAGAAGTCAGCTTAAGGATGCTGTTGATGTGCTTATCAACGGTGACGGTAATAACAATGCGGCTGAAATAATCAATGTAAATGAATCGGGCATTCTTACATATTCAGATCTTATCAGATTCTGGAACAGTTTTTCTCCTTATGAGCTTTCAACTGTTGTCGCTTCCAAGGGAATGACGGAGAGCCTTCTGAATCTTGATGAATTCAAGGATGCGGCGGCAGGACTTAATTTCCACGGCTCGGGAAAAATGATAACTCCTCTCGGTGCTTCACTTGTCCGCTGTGCGGATGCTCCCGAAAATATGCTTATCGGTCTTGACAAGTCCTGTGCACTTGAATTTGTTGAAGCAGGCGGTATCGTGACTGAGTATGATAAGCTTATCGACAGACAGCTTGAGAGAGCAGCCGTAACATGTACAGCAGGCTTCTCCAAGATATTCCCCGATGCTGCAAAGGTGCTTTCGCTGTGATGATACCTTATGAACAGGTTTACGATCAGTTTTGCCGTATGGCTCAGATTGATGAAGACTCTGTCCGAAATGCTTCTGCCTTTTGTGAATCAGCCATAGCTACACTCAGTTGCAGACTGAAAACTGACGCAGATTCATCGGATATACGGCTCGTTATGGCAGCAGCGGCACTTGCATTGTGCCGCTATATGCAGGCTGTAAGTACGGAAGAATCAGACGTTACTTCTATGAAAGCCGGTGACGTGACGATCTCTAAAAATTCAGCTCTTACACTTGATTCTGTAAAGAAACTGGCGGAAAGTACCCTCGGGGATGCAAGGGAGCTGTTTGTTGATACGGCTTTTACTTTCCGTGCAATATGAGGTGAAAAATGCATTACTCGGAGAAATTAATCGGCAAGTACGGACGTCCGGTAATGATATATAATGCAAATGACGAATATATCAGTCAGACGAAGTGCTTTATACAGCCGTTACGATACAAAAACAAAATGTATACTCAGGGTACACCTACCGATATAGGCTATAACTATTCGGGATACTATCTTCTTATTGCACCTCCTGATTTTGATGCGGATTCCATCGGTGAAAGCGGTTATATTTCCGACGGCTCAAAGCTGTATCATATAGACAGAAGTGAGAAGATATATTTCGGAACGCAGGTGCTTTATATCTGGGCGGTGCTCAGAGAACACAGAGACGGAGATTATCCGTATTACGATCATTTCAGATGAAAGGGGGATGCAGATAATGTCATTGATATCTACATTGCCTGACAGACTGTGCGAATGGTTTTCCGATATGAATGAATTTTCGGACTACTCATTCAGTACACAGTTTCCTGCAGGATCAAAAGCCACACCGCTGACAAAACCTGTTATTGTTTTCGGCACGAAAAGTATTGAGATTCTTGATAACACCACCGATGAGACTGACACGATCATTACTGACAGCCGTATTGCTCAGACTCAGTTTTCCATAGGCATACATGTACCGAGAACCGAAGGCGGTACAGGCTGTAATGCGATTTTTGACAGGATTATGGATCTGCTGTTATTCAATACATCACTTTTGATCTGTAATGTAAAATCAGACGAGATCGGGTATATCAGAAATACTGATTCACTGTATATGAATACCGTGTTTACTGTTTCGGAAACTATAGACAAGGGCACGGATTATCCTGCTGAATTGAGTATATAGTACAAGGGGGCTTCCTGAAACGCCGACTGCCCGTAAGGCAGTATTTGTTTCTCGAACAAAATTCCCTGTGTTTTCACCAAAAGCCTCACAAGGCGACAGCCTTGTTGCATTTTTGGCTTCAATACAGGGGATTTTCTGTTCTTACGAAACTGCGGAGCACTTTAAAATATAAATTTTGAATACAAGAAAAGGTGAAAATTCCCGATAATGCTGACGCATATCGGGAATTTTTAACGCATTAGTGTGCCAAAAGCTCATATTTTAAAGAAACACTTCCTTGCGGGTAGTCGGCGAAAAGGGAGCTCCGATTTTTTTTCGTTAATTATTATTGAAATTCGTTTTTATCCTTCAGAATGCACCATTTTGTGCAATCTTTACAAATTGAAATGAAAATAATTAGCAATCTGTCTTGCAATATACTCAAAAAACATCTTGAAAAATCGAAAATTATTTGTTAAAATAAATTATATATAACTATCGGTTATGAAGGAGCTGCCGTTATGGAGTACAATGTGAAAGAAGAATACCGTGTCCCGATGTATCTTTTTCATGAGGGAAGCAATGCCCGTACTTATGAGTTTTTAGGTGCACACAGGCTTGATAACGGCGATGTGGTTTTCCGTGTATGGGCACCGGATGCAAAAGCTGTAGCGGTTTGCGGTGATTTTAATTCATGGAGTGAAACGGCAAATGCAATGACCCGTATCAATAACGGTGCAATATGGGAAACGGTCGTTTCCGGCTTGAAGATGTTTGATGCTTATAAATATGCTGTTACCGGAAAGGACGGGAAAATACGCCTGAAAGCCGATCCTTACGGTTTTCATACGGAAACAAGACCCGGCACTGCATCAAAGCTTTATGATATCGGTGCTTTTCAGTGGGATGATGAGGAATGGCAGAACAGTAAAAAACAGAAACCTGTGTATTCCTCTCCGGTGAATATATATGAAGTCCATGCAGGCTCATGGCGACTTCATGAGGACGGTAATTTTTATTCCTATCGTGATCTTGCCGATGCGATCATTCCCTATGTCAAGGAAATGGGATATACGCATATCGAGTTTCTTCCTCTTACGGAATATCCTTTTGACGGTTCATGGGGTTATCAGGTCACGGGTTATTTTGCTCCCACTTCCCGTTACGGTACACCAGAAGATTTTGCTTATCTTGTAAATGAGTGCCATAAAAACGGTATCGGCATAATTCTTGACTGGGTTCCTGCACATTTCCCAAAAGATGCATTCGGACTTTACGAGTTTGACGGCTCTCCGTGTTACGAGTATGCAGACCCGAGGAAGGGCGAGCATTACCAGTGGGGTACACGCATTTTTGATTACGGCAAAAATGAAGTCAGAAGCTTCTTGCTTTCCAGTGCGGAATTCTGGCTCAGAGAATATCATATTGACGGTCTTCGTGTTGATGCTGTTGCTTCAATGCTGTATCTTGACTACGGCAGGGATGACGGACAGTGGGTAGCCAATGAAAAAGGCGGCAGAGAAAATCTCGAGTCAGTCGCATTTCTGAGAAAGCTCAACGAGGTCGTTTTCCGTGAACATCCCGAGGTGCTTGTTATTGCTGAGGAAAGCACGGCTTGGCCTCTTGTTACAAAACCGACTGCAGTAGGCGGTCTGGGCTTTAACTTCAAGTGGAATATGGGATGGATGAATGATATCCTTAAATATTTCTCCCTCGACGGTTATTTCAGAAAATATAATCATGATCTTATTACATTCTCATTCTTTTATGCATTTTCCGAGAACTTTATTCTCCCGATCTCTCACGATGAAGTAGTTCACGGCAAGAAGTCCCTTCTTGATAAGATGCCCGGTGAGTATGATGAAAAATTCCATTCCATGCGTGCATTCCTCGGATATATGTATGCTCATCCCGGTAAGAAGCTTCTTTTTATGGGTCAGGAGTTCGGGCAGTTCATTGAATGGGACGAGAAAAAACAGCTTGACTGGTTCCTGCTTGATTATGATGCTCACAGGAATCTTCAGAAATATGTTAAAGCTCTTAACCGTTTCTATAAAGAAAATTCTCCCTTGTGGGAAATTGATTATTCATGGGAGGGCTTTAACTGGATAGTCAGTGATGACTGTGATAATTCCGTTATAGCTTTCCGCAGAACCGATGAAAACGGTGAATCAATTATTGCAATATGCAATTTTACAAACGTTCCCAGAGATTCATATAAGATCGGTGTTCCCGAAAAGGGAAGCTGGCAGGTAGTGTTCAATTCCGATGCAAAGGAATACGGCGGCACTGCATATACAAAAAAGAGGGTATACAGGACGAAAAAACAGGGTATGCACGGTATGGAGCATTCAATTGATATGACTTTACCGCCTCTTTCGACAATTTATTTAAAGCTTAAGAAATAAAATATTCAGCGATATACCTAAATTAAGGAAGGATTGATTTTAATGGCAAGAAAAACCGAATGTTTAGCAATGCTGCTTGCCGGCGGACAGGGCAGCAGACTCGGAATTCTTACAAAGAATGTTGCTAAACCTGCTGTCCCTTACGGAGGAAAATACAGGATCATTGATTTCCCTCTTTCAAACTGCATAAACTCAGGTATTGATACTGTCGGCGTTCTTACTCAGTATCAGCCTCTTGAGCTTAATGATTACATCGGTAACGGTCAGGCATGGGATCTTGACAGGGCTAACGGAGGCGTTCATATTCTTTCACCCTATCAGCAGATAAAGGGTACAGACTGGTACAGAGGTACAGCAAACGCTATCTATCAGAATATTAATTTTATTGACAGATACAATCCCGAGTATGTTGCTGTTCTTTCAGGCGACCATATCTACAAGATGGATTATTCCAAAATGCTCAAATTCCATAAGGAAAAGGATGCAGCATGTACGATCGCTATGCTTGAAGTGCCTTGGGAAGAGGCATCAAGATTCGGTCTCATGTTTGTTGACGATGACGGAAGAATTACCGCATTCGAGGAAAAGCCCAAGAATCCCAAGAGCAATAAGGCTTCCATGGGTGTATACATATTCACATGGAGCAAGTTGAGAGAATATCTTATCGCTGACGAAGCAAAGACAGATACCTCCAATGACTTCGGTAAAGACGTTATCCCCGCAATGCATGAGGCAAAGGAAAGACTGTTTGCATATCCGTTCGACGGCTACTGGAAAGACGTAGGAACTATAGACAGTCTTTGGGAAGCTAATCTTGATCTTCTTAATCCTGTTGCAAATATTGATCTTTCGGATAAGACGTGGAAGATATATTCAAATAATCCCGTAACACCTCCTCAGTATATTTCTGAAAAAGCTGCTGTCCAGAATTCTCTTATCACAGGCGGCAGTCATGTCGAGGGTGAGATAGACTACTCGATTCTTTTCTCCAATGTTACTGTTGAAGAAGGTGCTGAGGTGAAATATTCGATCGTTATGCCCGGTGCAAAGATCGAAAAGGGAGCAAAGATTCAGTACGCAATGGTTGCCGAGAATGCTGTTGTCAAGAGCGGTGCAGTTGTGGGTGAAGATCCTCAGGAATGTGCAGATCTGAATGAATGGGGCGTTGCTGTTGTCGGTCCGTCTCTTACGATCGGTGAAAATGCAAAAGTTAAAGCCAAGACAATGGTTATGGAAGATGTGGAAGGAGGTGCCGAAGTATGAGAGCAAACAACGTTTTAGGTATTCTTTATACCGATGCATACAGTGATTGCATAAGCGATCTTACAGCCCTGAGAACCATGGGCTCTGTTCCTTACGGCGGCAGATACCGTTTTATTGATTTCCCGCTTTCAAATATGGTTAACTGCGGAATCACAAAAGTCGGCGTTATCGCAAAGAGTAACTACCGATCTCTTATGGATCATCTGGGAACAGGTAAGTCATGGGATCTTTCAAGAAAAAATTCAGGTCTCTTTATTCTGCCTCCCTTTAATCTTGGCATGGGTGCTTATTCCAACCGCCTTGAGGCTCTTAAGAATACGATGGATTTCATTCAGGCTTCAAAGGAGGAATATGTTCTTCTTTGCGACACAAACATAATCTGTAATATGGATTTCGGCAAGCTTGTAGAATATCACATGGATAAGAATGCTGATGTTACTGTATGCTATAAAGAGGGTAAATACCCCATGCTCAGCAATGTTATGCATCTCAAGTTTGACGAGAACGAAAGAGTAAGAAAAGTTGCCGTTCCTCCTGTTGCCGAAGAGGGCGAAGGTGCTTACGGTGTAAATTACATCGTTATGAGAAAGTCACTTCTTGAAAGACTCGTAAATCAGGCAACAGCAGGCGATTACGATGTATTTGAAAAAGAAGTAATCATGAAGAATGTCGACAAGCTCAATATCTGCGGCTACAAAATTGATACCTTCTGCTCTGTTATTGATTCTGTTCAGACATATTACGATACAAATATGTCACTGCTTGATCCCGAGATCAGAGAGGCAGTTTTTGACCGTACAAACCCCGTATATACAAAGGTCAACGACGATATGCCGTCAATTTACGGTATCGGTTCAAACGCAAAGAATTCCATCGTTGCCGACGGCTGTAAGATTGAGGGTGAAGTTGAAAACTCCATTCTTTTCAGAGGCGTACATGTTGCAAAGGGTGCTGTTGTTAAGAATTCTGTTATCATGCAGTCCTGCTATATCGGTGAAGATGCAAACCTCAATTGCGTGATCATGGATAAGCACGGAGTTATCAGACCCAGAAAATCTATTTCAGGCGATACCACCTATCCTATATACATAGGTAAGGATATCACAATTTAAGTATACATTTTGCGGTGTAAAATGTATAATGAATGTTGATTTTTTGATCTGATTGTTATATAATTGAATACAAATTAAATGCAGGGGAGGGGTTATCCTTCCCCTAATGCAATATAAATCATAATTTATCAATGAACAATTTACAATTTACAATGATTTACAAAAAAACGCCTGCATCGCTACATCTGCACGATTGTAAATTGTACATTGTTAATTGGTTCGACAAATTATTGTTTGTGGGAGGGAAGAATATGCCACCAAAAAAAGGCGGACTCGGGCGAGGCTTTGATGCACTGTTTGTTGATAATTCTGTTGAAGAGCTTGCTGAGGAAAAGGGTGTTGTGACCCTCAGACTTAACGATATTGAACCGAATAAAAATCAGCCCAGACAGGTGTTTGATGACGATTCGCTTTCCGAGCTTGCGGACAGTATCCGTGAACACGGTGTGCTTCAGCCCCTTATCGTCAGACCTTTATCAGACGGCAGTTATCAGCTTGTAGCCGGTGAAAGACGTTGGCGTGCTTCAAGACTTGCAGGGCTTTCGGAAGTTCCTGTTATAGTCAGAGCACTTACAGATTCGGAAGTTGCAGTTATTGCTCTTATTGAAAATCTTCAGAGGGAAGATCTTAATCCTATTGAAGAGGCTGAGGGTATCAGCCGTCTTATTGATGAATATGATTTTACACAGGAACAGGCAGCGGAAAAGCTGGGTAAATCCCGTTCTGCACTGACGAATACATTAAGACTTATGAAACTGCCGGAGAAGGTCAGAGGTCTTGTAAGTGACGATTTTCTGTCGGCAGGTCACGCAAGGGCACTTCTGAGTCTTGAGGACGGGGCACTTATTGAGGAGACTGCAGAAGAAATCATAACCCGTAAATTATCGGTAAGAGAGACAGAAAAACTTGTAAAACAGCTCAATTCATATAAAGAGGACAAGCCTAAAAAGGTCAAAAAGCGTGATACTTTTTTTGATGAAGTAGAGCTTTCGCTTTCTGATACTTTAGGCAGAAAAGTTACCGTAAAACAGTCCGGTAAGGGCGGTAAGATTGAATTTGAGTTTTTTGATAAAGAAGACTTGACAAAATTGGCAAAACTCTTTGAAGAATAAAGGAGACACACAGTTATGATAGACATTAAATTTTTAAGGGAGAACCCTGATGTTGTAAAAGAGAATATAAAGAAGAAATTTCAGGATAAGAAGCTTCCCCTTGTTGATGAGGTAATAGAGCTTGACAAGGAATACAGAGCCAACAAGACTGAGGCTGATAATCTCAGAGCATCCAGAAACAAGACATCAAAGATGATCGGTGCTCTCATGGCTCAGGGTAAAAAGGATGAGGCTGAGCAGGCAAAGAAAACTGTTGCCGAACAGGCTGAACAGCTTGCCGCATGTGAGGCAAAGGAAGTTGAGCTTTCCGCAAAGATCAAGGAGATCATGATGGTGATTCCCAATATTATCGCCCCCGACGTTCCCGTCGGTAAGGACGATTCCGAAAATGTTGAGGTGCAGAAGTACGGCGAGCCTGTAACTCCCGATTTTGAAGTTCCTTATCATACCGATATTATGGAGCGTTTCAACGGTATTGACCTTGACTCTGCAAGACGTGTTGCAGGTAACGGCTTCTACTATCTTATGGGTGATATCGCAAGACTTCACTCAGCAGTTATCTCTTACGCTAGAGATTTCATGATCGACAGAGGCTTTACCTATGTTGTCCCTCCCTTTATGATCCGTTCAGATGTTGTAACGGGCGTTATGAGCTTTGCCGAAATGGAAGCTATGATGTATAAGATCGAAGGCGAAGATCTTTATCTTATCGGTACAAGTGAGCATTCAATGATAGGTAAGTTTATCGATCAGATGATTCCCGAAGAACAGCTTCCTCTTACTCTTACAAGCTATTCACCCTGTTTCCGTAAGGAAAAAGGTGCTCACGGCATCGAAGAACGTGGTGTTTACAGAATACATCAGTTTGAAAAGCAGGAAATGGTTGTTGTATGTAAGCCCGAGGAAAGCCCTGTATGGTTTGATAAACTCTGGCAGAATACAGTTGATCTGTTCCGTTCACTTGATATTCCCGTTCGTACTCTTGAATGCTGTTCAGGCGACTTGGCAGACCTTAAAGTTAAATCAATCGATGTTGAGGCATGGTCTCCCAGACAGCAGAAGTATTTTGAGGTGGGTTCGTGCTCAAATCTCGGTGATGCCCAGGCAAGAAGACTTTCGATCAGAGTCAAGGGTAAGGATTCAAAATATCTTGCTCATACTCTTAACAATACAGTTGTCGCTCCGCCCAGAATGCTTATCGCATTCCTTGAGAATAATCTTAATGCAGACGGCAGTGTAAATATTCCCGAAGCCCTCAGACCTTACATGGGCGGGAAGGAAAAGCTTATCCCTGCAAAATAACAGCAACGGGACTGTGATAACGCCGACTACCCGTAAGGCAGCATTTGTTTCTCGAACAAAATTCCCTGTATTTTCACCAAAAGC
>CAZTFS010000032.1:13250-20753 GCA_964613045.1 uncultured Eubacteriales bacterium | reverse complement strand
GTTTCACCGATAGGACCCTGAGGACCGGCAGGACCTGTGTCACCGATAGGACCCTGAGGGCCTCTAGCACCTGTTTCACCTATGGGACCCTGAGGACCGACAGGACCGGTTTCGCCGACAGGACCCTGAGGACCGGCAGGACCTGTTTCACCGATAGGACCTTGCGGACCGATAGGACCTTGAGGACCGGGAGGGCCGGGTGGGCATTTTGAACAATCAAAATCACAGCAGCATTCATCGTCGCAAGGCTCTTTTTGGCAACCACAGTCACAAGCACAGTTCTCGTCATTGCAATCTGTCTGTCGGTTATTCATGTTGTTGGTTTCATGACAGTTATTGTTGTTGTTAAACAAATTCCATCTGCTCATTGTATTCACCTCCTAAAAAGTTTTGTACTATATACTATGCTTGTCTGTGAAAATGTGGCACTTAAAAATTATTAAAAAATTCGCAGATTTGTTGTTTTTTAAGGATTAATGACGGACAAAAAGCTGTTTGCGGACGTCAGACAGCAATTTCGAATTAAATTCTGCCTTAATACTCTTGCAAAATTTTCAAAATTCAGTACAATGGTTTTCAGGAGTGATAGTGATAAACATGTATTGCTCCGATTGTGATATAAGTAAAAAAATTAAAAGGTGATCAAATGGATATTCTTAGTCTGATAGGTAATGTATTTTCGGGGATTTTTGATCCCGTTGTAACAAGAAAATTCACACCCGTTCCCAAAAAACCGAAAAAAATTGATTTGTCGGAATTTGAGTTGGTGTTCGAGGATAATTTTGACGGTGATAAATTAGATGAATCAAAATGGCACGAGCATCGTTTTTTTAACACCGAAACGGGAGCCCGTAAAGGCGGTCTGTGGTCGCCTTCTCAAGCAAGGATCATTGATAATAAGCTGCATATCCGCACGGAATATAAAGAAAACGGCGAATATGGTGCAGGCTATTATACAGAAGCTATTGACACATCGGGATTGTTTGAGCAGAAATTCGGCTATTTTGAATGTCGCTGTAAGCTGCCTGCCGCAGAGGGCTTGTGGGCTGCGTTCTGGCTTCATTCAATGAAGGTCGGAACGGGAAATTCGGGTCAGGAGGGCACTGAAATTGACATCTTTGAATCGCCTTTATATAAACGCAAGAAGATAAGAAATTCAGTTGTTTCAAACCTCCATTACAACGGCTACGGTATTCAGGGAAAATCAAAACGTCTCGGTGCGTTTGAGGTCAACGATCCGTATAATACATTCAACACCTACGGACTTGAATGGAACGAAAAAGAGTATGTTTTTTATATCAACGGTGTTGAAACCTGCCGTTCTTCCTTCGGCGGTGTTTCTCAGAATGAGGAATTTATGATTCTTTCGGTGGAGGTTGACGGCGTTGGCGGAAAGCCTGTTTTCGGATGGTCGGGCAATGTGGAAAATAACCCCGAAGGAACACTTCCCGTTGATTTCGTGATAGACTATGTGAAAGTATATCAATATAAAAAATAATAAAAGTCATCATCCGTTTAATAGGGCGGTATGCCCTGAAAACTGCTCTTTCGGGCAGTTTTTGTTTTATGTGGTTATTGTTTTTTGTGTTTGTTGTGTGATATAATTAGCACAACTAATCTGAAACGATGATTCAAAATCGGGATGTGATCTTATGAAGATAATAGGCAGTGATTATGACGGAACACTTAACCACAACGGTATTGATGAAAAAAAGATAGAGGCTCTTGAAAAATGGCGTAACGCAGGTAATGTTTTTGCACTGATAAGCGGCAGAGGACCGGAAAATGTTATGGAAATATATAACGAAAAGCAGTTTCCCTGTGATTATCTTATCGCAAACAACGGTGCGGTCATAATGAAAGCTGACGGTACGGTTATTTCCGACATAAGATGTGAGGGCAGTCCGGCTGCTTCGCTTTTAAAGCTTATGTTTGAAAAGGGCTGTCCCCATGGGCATATTCAGACGAGCTTCCCGTGCAGAGTTTTTGCTGATCCTGCGGATTGTGAAGAAGAGCATGAATACACGCTGGACAATATGCCTGAAATACCGTATTTTAATCAGATAAGCACATTCTTGCCCGATTTTGAAACAGCCGCAGAGGTGACAGCTTGTATCAGAGAGCATTTCGGCGATAAGCTCAACCCGTTGCAGAACGGAGTCTGCATCGACATTGTAAGAGCAGACATGAACAAGGCGAAGGGACTTTACATGCTTATGGAGCATCTGGGAGCTGAATATGAGGATATTATTGCTGTCGGTGATAATATAAATGACCGTGACATGATAAGGGAATTCAGATCCTATGCAATGGAAAACGGTGTTGATGCCATTAAAGAGCTTGCGGACTATGTAACACCCGGTGTTGCAGAGCTGATAGAAAAAGAATTGGCTGAATGTAATTAATGAGTGTCAGAGCAGCTGATAAAATGAAAGATTCTAAAACAGTTCTTATATCTTATCATGCAAATGATCCGAATGCAGGTCTTGCAAACAACAAGGAGCTTACCAAGTTCAAATTATTCCTTTGCGATACGGGACTTTTTACGACTCTCATGTTTACAAGTACCTGATATATACAAAAGATTTAAGTAAAGACAAGGATATTGTTTGTTTGCCTGCTTATTTCTGTCCGTTTATTTAAGAAGATGTACCGGGGGACATCACCGGGACAGTTTTTTGATTCATAATAAAAAATGAGGTTTTTTATGTGGTATAATGAAAGTGTAATTTATCAGATATATCCTTTGGGTTTTTGCGGTGCACCAAAACAAAATGACGGTGTGCTCACTTCACGGATACTCAAGGTGGCAGAAATAACGGAGCATCTTGTGAAGCTCAATGTTAATGCAGTATATTTTTGTCCTGTTTTTGAAAGCTCGGCACACGGCTATGATACTTCAGATTATTCAAAAATTGATGTAAGACTCGGCACTAATGATGATTTTAAATTTGTCTGCGACAAACTGCACAAAAACGGTATCAGGGTGATTCTTGACGGTGTTTTTAATCATGTGGGCAGAGATTTTTTTGCTTTTAAGGATGTAAAGGAAAAGAAATGGGATTCACCTTATAAAGATTGGTTTCATATAAGCTTTGACGGCAACAGCCCGTACAATGACGGTTTTTGGTATGAAGGCTGGGAGGGGCATTACGAGCTGGTTAAACTGAATCTTAATAACTCCGAAGTTAAGAAACATCTTTTTGACCGTGTAGGTGAGTGGATAGACAATTTCGGCATTGACGGTCTTCGTCTTGATGTTGCATATATGCTCAACCGTCAGTTCATGAGGGAGCTTAATGCCTTCTGTCTTGCAAAGAAAAGTGATTTTTTCCTTGCAGGTGAGATGATCCACGGAAATTACAGGGAGATAATCTGTGACGGAATGCTTCACAGTGCAACGAATTATGAGTGTTACAAGGGTATTTATTCTTCCTTTAACAGTATGAATATGTTTGAGATCGGTTATTCGCTCAGCAACCGTTTCGGCAGTGAGGATTGGTGCATGTACAGAGGCCTGCAGCTTATCGGCTTTGTTGACAATCATGATGTTACAAGGCTTGCTTCGGCTCTTACGAACAAAAAACACATTATTCCTGCTTACGGTATACTGTTCGGCATGCCGGGTATTCCGTGTGTTTACTACGGCAGTGAGTGGGGTATCGAGGGCAGAAAAGAAGACGGAGACGATGCACTCCGTCCTGCAATTGATGAGGTTCAGTTTAATGACATATCCGAATTTATCTCAAAGGCGGCAAAGATTCACCGTGAAAGCAAGGCTTTGTGCTTAGGAAGTCTTAAGATACTTCACCAGACCAACCGGCAGCTTGTCTTTGAGCGTGCATACGATGATGAAAGAATAATTGTTCTTATAAATGCCGATGAAAATGATTATACAGCCCGTTTTGATGCAAAAGCGGGTTGCGGAACCGAACTTATTACAGGAGCTCATTTTGATTTCGGTGCAGGCAGCAATATGCCGGGGTGTTCGGTGCAGTATGTAAAGCTTTAATTCTGCGGTTTTGCAGAAACTGACATCTGTTTATGAAAAAAACAGCGGACAGCATTCCTGAAGAAACGCTGTCCGTTTTTTTACATATCGAAAAGGTCGCCGCAGGTGTACGGCAAAAGTCATTTTTTATTGATCAACTGTTATCTTATTGTTCAAAGTCTCACCCTGCAGTGCATAGGGACTGTAAGAAACGACTTTCACGGTGTAGTTTCCGTTTTCAAGATTACCGATATTTACGGTAACATCTTCATCGGTTGCACGCACGTATTCGGAAATAACCGTTTTTTCATAAACAACATTATGTTTGTCGCCTGTAACGGTGATTTTATAATTTTCAGCATCATAATGACCCTTTGCTTCGGGGAACGTTATCACGGTTTCACCGTTTTCATTAACAAAGGATAATATTTCTGCCCCTTCAGGGAATTCGGGGGCGGTATCAAGTGACTGCTGTTTGTGCCAGTTATATGATCTTTTTGAAGAATCACTCAGGTTTGTGAAATAATAATCTATATCTGAGAAGAACATTCTGTTTGCAATATCATAAAGCTTCATGCTCACGTTGCCGTTTTTATCACATTCAACGAGCCATGCACCGCCTGATTTGCCGGGTGCATCTACATCGCCTTCAATATAATTAAGATTTCCCATAAATGCTGACAAAGAACCTGTACCGATTGCCGTAAATTCACCTTGCCATACACTTCTCGGGTCACTTGCGGCATAATGTGAATGTCCTGAGAAACTGACGACCCGGGGATATTTGCTCAGAACTGCCCTTGTGGAAAAATCGCTCCAGTTCACACTGCCGTAAACAGTAAAAGCAGGATGAGGATGCTGTATAACAAAAACAGGCTTATCGGGGTCTTCGTTAGTTGCATTCTGAAGTCTTTCGTCAAGCCATTTCATCTTGCCCGAGAAAGTCTTTCCGTTGTCATCATAAGACACACATATAAAATGATAGCCGTTAATAACAACATCTCTGTCAACTTCTTCATTGACATATTCTTTATATACATCATAGCCCACGGTTGCATCTGTATCACGGTAAGCAATAAATTCGTGATTTCCCATAACAGTCAGCAACAGGGTGCCGTCCTGCAGGTTTTCATCAATAATTTTGTTGTAGCTCTGATATTCTTTTTCGGTACCTGAATTTGTGAAATCACCGGCAACAACAACTGCATCAAGGTTTTTATAAACTGAATTTTCAGCATACCCATACATGTCAACAAATAAATTGTTGAATCTTACAGCAGCTTCCTGTGTTTCCTCACCGTCAAGATGGATATCTGAACAAACCACAAAACGAAGTACCGGTGTGAAATCCTCAGGAGTTTCTGTTTTTTCTGCCGTAAATCCGCTTTGTATTCCTGAAGACAAGAAAACAAAGCCAAAAACAGATGTGAGTGCTTTTGCAATCAGTTGAGAAAAAAAGTTTGGCATTATTTCTTCGCTCTCCTTACAGATATAATACATTATTATATTACAATAATATAATAAAATAAAGAGTAGTTTGTTAAATTTTAATAACTTTTGTTAAATTTTAATAACTTTTTTAAGATGTATTCACCCTCGTTGAAAATCTGCCGAAATTGATGTAATATTGTATTATTTCAAAAAGGAGTATAGTCATGAGTGAAAAATTAGTTGTTGCTAATATAGATATGAAGTTTGATGAGAATGTGGCAGGAAAAGTTTTCGTTTCAACGGGCTGCAAGCGTGATTATACGATGCGTACATGCATTTACGGCACAAAGGGAACCATAATCTGTGACAACACATCACCAACAATGACTCTCTTTGTTACAGATGAAGAGGGTGTCGTACAGAAACCTCAGACGATTGATATTGAGGTCAATAATCATAACGCATTCAAGGAATTTGAAGTGTTCGCCGATGCAATTATCAACGATAAGCCTGTTTTAACTGATGCACGAGAGGGTGCAAAGACAGTTGAAGTGTGCCTTTCAATAGTAGAGTCATCGACAACAGGAAAAATTGTAAAGCCAAACTACCGTTTTTAAAAAATTGTTTTGCAAATATTTTAAAGGAGCTGTGTTTACAGCTCCTTATTTGCATTTCCTTTATTCTGTTTTTAATGATTCATAATATCCCTTGAGCTGTTCTTCCGTGGGCTTGTAGTCTGTTTTTGAACAGCAGGGGATGTTCGGCTTGCTTCCGTCAGTGCCGTAGAAAGGAGTTTGTCTGTCATTTTCGTATTCCTTACGGCATTCCTCAAGGTGGAAATCGGGAACTTCATAGGGCTGACCGCCGTTAAGTATGGAACGGTGAGCAAGTATCGCAACGGAGGACATTGTGACCGCTGAATGGATATCATACGGATGCTCGGGCTGTTTTTTCTCTGTGATGCATTCGAGGAACATCCTTGCCACAATATAATCGCCGCCGCCATGACCGCTCTGATTTATAAAATCTTCGTCCTTATCGTTCCATGAGGGCTCATAGAAATTGACCTCTTCCATTCCCTCGGGAACTGACCAGTCGTTATATCGGAGCATTACCTTTTGATCCATGCCTCTCAGATTTTCTATCTGTCCCTCTGTACCGCAGATACGGTAGGCATTATGATGAGCACCGAAAGCGGAGCAGCCCATTACCTTGAAAACGGAGTCGTCATCATTGAGAAGAGTTATCACTGCGGCTCTGTCAGCCACATGTCTTGCGGTAGCCTTTGCGTCGAAAGGAGCAAAAACAGGGGCGGCACTGACTCTTTTTGGAGTTGCACCTGTTGCCCGCATAAGGGGAGCCAGCGAATGCGTTACATAGTAGGCTCGGGGCAGAAAATGTCTCCAATGCTCAAGAAAATATGCACACGTTCTGCTGAATTCTGCATCGTTTGATGAAACAGGATGGTTATATTCACCCTCTGCGTAGAGAATTTTGCCCAATGTACCGCTGTCGCAAACTCTTTTCATCTCACGGTTGAATTTCATCTGGGGATAGTTTTCTGCAAGCATATAAACGGAGTTGCTTTTTTCATAAGCACGTATAAGCTCGACGCCCTCTGCCATTGTTCCGTTGCTGATGCATTCCGAAAAAACGTGAATGTTTTTCTCAAAGCATTTTATGGCGTAGGGTGCGTGTTCGTGGAAATAGTTTGCAATAACTACTGCATCAATATCCTGTTCGATAAGTTCATCAAAATTTTCATAAACAGGAACTTCCGTTCCGAGATTTTCAAGTCCGATCTTTACTCTTTCTTTGTTAAAGTCGCAGAGGCCTGCAATTTCACAGCCGAGAAGCATAAAATTTTCTGCAATGTCAATTCCTCTGCCTGCACCGAATATTCCTATTCTGAGTTTTTTCATAGAGAAGACCTCCCGAGAGTTGTTACTATCAGTTTAGCAGATATGCCGGTGATAAACAATAGAAAATTTCCATATTTTTTTATCAGATAAAAAATTCTGACGGAAAATATCGTTTGAGCTTCATGTTGATCAATATTTATATTTCAGCAATCCTGAATA
>CAZTFS010000032.1:0-13150 GCA_964613045.1 uncultured Eubacteriales bacterium | reverse complement strand
ATTTATATTTCAGCAATCCTGAATAATGTGTTGCAACCGATCAAAAAAAATGATAAAATGTACTTAAGTGTATTTTTATGGATATAAGAGGGTGTCTGTATGGATAACAACGCAACAATCATAGCTCTTTCGGGCAAAGGCGGTGTAGGAAAAACCTCAATTTCTGCTGCGATCGTCAAGCTTCTCGTCGAAGCCTATCCCGACAAAAAAATACTTGCAATTGATGCTGATCCTGCCGTGGGGCTTTCAACGGCACTCGGTATTGAGGTCGAAAAAACGATCGACGATATAAGAAAAGAAATCGTTGCAACCGTTGAAGACGGTAACACAAAGGCTGCAATAGAGCTTCTGGGCGATGCAAGATACAAAATTTTTGACGCTCTTGTTGAAACAGACGGTTTCGCATTTATTGCCGTGGGCAGACCCGAGAGTGCAGGCTGTTACTGCAAGATAAATTCTTATCTTAAAGAAGTTATCAGCATTCTTTCTTCTGATTTTGATTATGTTGTAATTGACGGCGAAGCAGGCATTGAGCAGATCAACCGCAGAGTCATGGAAAAGGTAACACATCTTTTACTTATTACCGATGCAAGCAAGAAAGGTACTCAGGTCATTACCACGATAAAAAGTGTTGCCGATGAGCTTGTAATGTATAAAAAAATCGGTGCTGTAGTCAACAGACTTCCCGATGAAAGCGTTATTGAGCACATCAACACAAACGGCATTCCCGTATTGTCATACATTGAAAACGATAAAAACCTTGCAATTTATGATATAGAGGGAAAGGATATTACAAAACTGCCCGACGATTCAAATGTGGTCAAGGGAGTAAGAAAAGCCCTTAAAGAAATTGATATCTTATAAAAGGAGACGGCTATGAAAGACTTAAAGCATCTTTACGAATTTGAAAAACTTCTGCAGGACGCAAATAATGAGCTTGTGCAGAAGGCAAAGTCTGACGGCGGTATTGCACTCGGTTACACCTGTTACCACATTCCCGAGGTTCTTCTCAACTGCGGAAACTGTTTTTCAGTAAGGCTCAGAGCACCCCGAACAGGTTCTATGGACATTGCAACATATTACATGAGCAATTTCCTTTGCGGTTATTCAAAAGCCATTCTTGAAAGAGCCATCGAGGGAGGCTACAATTTTCTTAATGCACTTTTAGCATCCGAAACCTGTTCCGAAATGAACAGAACAGCGGAGCATTTTGAACTGCTTGACCTTGTTCCCGAAGAGAAATTTTTTGTCACATTCCTTGACATGCCTTTTAAACTTCAGGAGCATACCGTTAAGTATTATACAAAACAGACAAAACTTAAAATTCTCGATAAACTCAGGGAAGTTTACGGCATTGACACTTCCGATGAAGCGATTCTTAAAGCGGTTGAGGAACACAATGAAGTCTGCCGTATCATGACTGAGATCGGCAATTACCGCAAGGAAGATAATCCCAGAATAACAGGCTATGAGTATCATATTCTCAATCTTATTACATACTGCTGTCCGAAGGCTCTTATTCTGCCTATGCTCCGTGAAACAGCCGAGGAACTGAAAACAAGAGAACCTGATATAAAAAAGAACTACAGAGCAAAAATCGTTGTTGTGGGTTCTGAAATGGATGACCCCGATTTTACGGCACTTATAGAAGACAGCGGAGCACTTGTTGTTGCCGACAGATATTGTTTCGGAGCTCTCCCGGGCAGGCAGGAGATCATTATAAAAGAGGGGGAAGATGTCCTTTCACAAATATGTCTTCATTATCTTAAAACCAGTCAGTGTCCCCGATATATGAGCCATGAAAAGGTTCAGGAAAGACGTGACTATGTAAAACAGCTTGTTGATGAATACCATGCAGACGGTGTAATGTATGAACAGCTTAAATTCTGTGAGTACTGGGGCTATGAAAGAGCACTGGCATCTTATGTTATGAGTAACGATTACGGTGTACCAACTGCCGCTGTTGACAGACAGTATACAGCTTCGGCTTCGGGTCAGCTTCGCACTCGCGTGCAGGCTTTTGTTGAAAGCCTTGAAATAAAGAAGATACAAAAAGAAAGGGAGGCGAAGAAGAATGGATAATTACGGCAAGCTTTATAAAGAGCATACAGCCATACTCAAACACAGAGAATGGCGGGGATTCAAGGACACCATGTATGATTATTACCGTTGGCTCATCACATGGAAAGACATGATAAAAATGGTTCTAAAAGCCCCCGTTTCAACGGTAAAGGGCTTGTGGCGTTATCGCTGGATGGCTTCCTATCTTTCCACGCCCTCGTTTATTGACCGTCATGTTGCCGGGCTCAGAGGACCGCAGTTACGCATGGCACATCTTCACTACAATATGATAGTCAAGCACACCACAGATCTTATAAACATTTCTTTCCGTGCAGATGAAAAAATAAATCCGGGCAACAAGCTCTCAAAAAAGATCGTGCTCATGGATGAAATAGTACCAAATGAAGTCTTTACCGGATTCCCGAATCTTATCCCAATTCCGTTGCAGACATTGCCCATATTCCTATCTTCAATGGTTGACCAGCAGATAACACCGCCCTATCTTGAAGTTACCGAAAGCTTCGGTGTACCTGCCGATGTTTGTCCTCTTCCGAGTGCGGAAGCAGGCGTTGCCATTGAAGACGATTACCCGAAAATGGGATGCTGTATGATAGGCACAAACATGCCCTGTGACGGTTCTATCATGAATTCCTCATTCCTTGACAGAAGACTCAATCTTCCCACTCATTGTTTCGGCGTTCCGCTCCGTTATGACGGCGAAGATGTGCAGGAATACGCTGTTGATGAAATAAAGGAGCTTATAAAATTCATCGAAGAACAGACCGGTGAAAAATTCGACTGGGATGCTTATTTTGCAAGAATGAAGGACTACAATAAGCAGCTTGAATATGAGCGTCAGAAATGGGATATAAATAAAACTCCTTATCCTCAGATGACGGGTGCATGCTTCTGGCTTTACAGAATCTATTATTTCAACCTTTCAGGCGGTTCAAATGAAAAATTCCTCAAGGTTGACGAAAAAGTTAACAAAATAATGATGAAAGCTTATGAGAAGAAAACTCCGGTATCAAAAGAAATGCGTCACAGAGCCGTTGTATGGAGTTGCCCCGCAAACTATTACACTTCATTTGCAAACTGGCTCGAAAACTGCTGGGGCATGAATGTTGTCATGGATATGGAAACCATGATTTCATACCTTGAAATCGACACACGGGACAAGGAGCAGTCACTTAAAGACCTTGCAAAAACATATCAGCGTTCTATCATGCGTACTCACACAAAAGGCGGCTATAAACATGTCGTTGACGAACTGTGGCGAATAGTTGAAGAATACAATGCCGACACTGTTATTATGTATGACCAAATATCCTGCAAGGGTATGGACGGTCTTTCAGGTATTTTTGACGATCAGGCAAGAGAACGCAATGTCAACTTTATATGGGTAAAACAGGATCTTATGGACCCGAGGACCATTTCAAGAAGAGATATGCGTGAACAGGTAAACAAATATATGCAGACAGTTCTTCAGGAAGAGCCCCTTGATGCTTCACTTCTTGATTTTGAAGACGACTTAGCTTGGTAAAGGAGATTATTGACATGAAATATTTCGGCGGATGCGATGTAGGTTCAACATACACAAAATGCGTTATTCTTGACGAAAACGGCAAAATGGTTGCCAATGTAACAAACAGAAGCAAAATAAACCCTGTTGCCAGTGCGGAAATTGCACTTAATGATGCGATAGCTCAGGTTGACGGTCTTAACTCAGCAGAAAAACTCAGCTACCTTATCGGCACGGGATACGGCAGAAATAAAGTCCCCTTTGCCGATGAAAACATTTCTGAAATAAGCTGTCATGCCATGGGTGTTCATGTGACAAATCCGGAAGTCAAGGCAATTATTGATATCGGCGGTCAGGATGTCAAGGGCATTTCGATAGACACTGACGGCACTGTAAAAAACTTTGCAATGAACGATAAATGTGCAGCAGGTACAGGCAGATTCTATGAAGCCATGGCAAATGCTTTTGAAATGACACTGCCCGAATTTTCAAAGCTGTCATTGAATGCAAAAAATACGATACCCATCACTGCACAGTGTACCGTTTTTGCCGAAAGTGAGGTCATTTCTCTTGTGGGCGAAGGCAAGCCTATGGATGAAATTGCCGCAGGTATTCAGCTTGCAGTTGCAAAAAGATGCTTTGTTATGGCAAAAAAAGCCGGTGCAACAGACTCCATAACGCTTACGGGCGGCTGTGCAAAGAATGACGGACTGAAAAAAGCCATTGAAAAGGTGCTTAAGATCAAGGTCGTTGAGCTTTCCACAGATCCTCAGCTTATGGGAGCTTTGGGTGCTGCTGAATATGCCCGTCAGAAGGGTCTGGCAAAGGAGAATTGATATGACGGTATTCCTTATAATATTGGCAGTTATTGTCGGTCTGTTTCTGCTGACATTTGCGATATATTGGTTTAATCTGGACATGAAGCTGGTACGTTTTGTCTATGACAAGCTTCAGCCCCATTACGACAAAATGAAAAGAGACAAGAAGTTATAATGGAATTTTTTGATTCACTTATTGCCGATACAAATTCTCTGATCGATAATTTTAATAAAAGATCTTATCGGTACAATGTTTCAAAATGCCGAGAGGACATGGGTTACAGTCAGGTCATTATGCAGCGTGATACAGCTTTTGAATTAAACGGCACAGGAATGAGCATTGTGACATCATCAGATGTAAATGATGAAATAATTATCGTCGGTGATGACCTGCCTGAAATCAGAGATAACCAAAAATTTGCAAGGATTTCCATTGTGCAGACAGACGATATTGAAGACGAACAGAATGCATATAACCTGATAAGAAAGATTGAATATGTAAAATACCATTACTTTCCCCAAGGGTACATGATAAGAACTGCATCTTCTTCCCACAAAGAGTCTGTCCGTGTTGCAAAATCCGCAATAAAAGGAGGCATCAGCTTTTTTGATATCGGCAATCTTCTGATAAAAAAGTATAAAGAGATTGATGCTGTCAAAGGCGTGAAAGTGATTTTTGTCACAGAACCCGATGCTGATTATGACTCATTTTTCCGCATTGCAGAAAAAAACAACAACATTGTAAAAACTCTCAACCATATTATGAATACAGTTAAATTTGACTGTGATACCTGCAATCTTAAACCTATATGTGACGAGGTCGAAGGTATGAAAGAGCTGCATTTTAAAAATGCCGACAAGGGCAGAATGTGAATGCTGAGAATTAATTGAACTTGATGATTTAATAAAAAATATTCCGATAACAGAAATGTTATCGGGATATTTTTGCTTTTAGCGTGATATAAATTTTAAATATATGTCAGTTGTTTTATCCTATCCGTGGGTGAGGCGGAGTGCCGGCGGGATTTAAGACGGAAAGTATTTCTTTAAATTCGGGCGTTGCTTTAAATTCATCGGTCAACGGATAATATTCGGTCATAAGCAGCTCCATGCGTGTACACATATTCATATCACGGAATATGGGCTCTCTTTCATAAAACCACGCCGCTTTTTCTGAAATGTCGGGAAGTGTATCGCATTTTACGGCAAATTCAGCTGCTTTTTTCAGATATTCCATCGCCTTTTCACTGTTACCTGTTTCAGAATACAGATGTCCCAGATGACCGTAATTGTAAAGCAGGTGCAAGGTGTTTTTGCCGTAATCCCCGTCAGTGAAAAGCATCTCAAAAAGAGCATTCATATGGCTTATGATGCTGATTTTGTGTTCGTGGGAAAAATTGTTGCTGTAATAACAATGCCCGATGATGGTATTCTGAAGCTGATACATCATTTCTTCAATGGCTTTTTTTACACTGTCTTCATATATCAGTAATGACATACATTCTTTTGAATCTGCCATTGCAGGCAGGGTGCTTACGATATTTTTTGCCTGTTTCAGATATTCTTCGTGTGTTCTGTATCTGCCTTCCTCATTGCATGTACAGTCGTATTTTTTCATCAGATGATTAATGATAATCCGTTTTGACCATATTCTTATGCTGTCATCGGTGCAGTGCTTCTGAATATTTTCATAAATTGATATCAGTTCATCGGATGTTTTCTTGCAGTCTGGCTTGAGCACACTGCCTTTTTCTTCATGCAAAAGCTCCATATAACGGATAAGTATACGGAATTCACCGGGGAACTCTTTTACGGCTTTGCTGAATTCTTCAAAGACCAATGACGCATCTTTTAGCTTCATGTTGTCATAAAGATTAATGTAATTATTGATCTTCTGTTCCTGTTGTGTTTTATCAATTCCGAATAAATCATCAATAGAGACACCGAAAAAAGCTGATATTGCGGGTAGTATCGTTATCTCGGGGTAGGTCTCTCCTCTTTCCCATTTGCTGACTGCCTGAAATGACACACCCAGAAAATCGGCAAGCGTTTCCTGAGTAAGATTCTTTCCTTTTCGTAATCTTTTAAGATTTTCGCCGAAATATATTGTCATATAAATCACCTTTTCGCTGTTCGGTACCGTGATTTAATAATAGCTTTGTTTTAACTTTTTTGCAATAACTTTATGCTTGAAAATAATTCAACCGCAAAGTGAATTTTTCAATTGTATTTATAACAGAACAAGATATGAAAAGTCCCGAATGCGGTAAGATGCCGTGGCAGAAAAAAGCAAAGACTGATATTATTTTTGTTTTGTGTCAAAATCGATATAAAGAATATAATTGCGACACACTTCGCAATGAAGTATGTCGCAATCGATATGGTTGTTATTCATTATTCTAACGGAATCGTTACATCATAGTCATCGTACCATACGCCGCCTGTAAAATTCCTTGCACGTACAACAACTTCTTCTTCATATACTTCGATGCTGTAACCGCAACCGTTCATAAAGTTGCCACGGCTGGCGGGATACATAAATGAGGGAAGATTGATTGAATGGAATGAACCGTCTGATTCAACGGAAGTATAACCGTAGAGAAAAGACTGACTGTCATTTACAAATCCGTTGTGGATGTGTCCGGAGATCATAAATACATTTTTATAATCCTTGAGGATCTCTTCAACTGCGTAATTCTGATCGCCCAGACTGCCGTCAAGAATATTTGGCTCATCTTCTTCACCCCATGTTTCGGGAAGACCGTGCGATTGAGCAATAGGCCAATGGGAAATGACGAAAATGGGCAGACCTTTTTCAGCAGCCTTATCCATTTCTGCTCTTAACCACTGAAGCTGTGTGTCGCTGATATAAGCGGCAACATTAGTGCCTTCACTTGCCATAACAATGAACGTATAGCCATTGATTTCGGTTGAATAATAACATTCCGTAAGCTCTCTGCCTGTTATTTCCTTTGAATATTTCACAAAGTTTTCTTTTGCAGGCTCATATCTGTCGTCATCATCAGTCCACGTGTCGTGATTGCCCACAGCCATAAGAATATCCTTTGCCGGGGAACATGCTTCAAAGGCTTTTTTTAGATTTTCATATTCTTCAGTAAGACCGTGGTTGGTAATGTCACCTGTAAGAACAAGTGCATCAAGTTCGCTTTGAGCATTTGCCATATCAAATAAACTGCATTTGAGCATCTGCATACGTGCAAGATCCTCTTTCATGTGAACATCTGAAATTGCGGCAAAATTAAGAAGAATTTCTTCCTCATTTTTTGCAGTGTAACTATCTTTACTTGTAAAGTTCCCGAAAACGGAAAGATTAAAGACATTGACCAATGCAAGTATAATGGAAACCAAATTCTTAAATAAAATGCTCATATTTGCATCTCCTTTTTTTGTTGCGTTAATAATACCTCAAAATCTGCAAAACGCAATGCGGATAATTGCGTAATGGATAATTTTGCACACATATAATAATAAACAAAATTGAGAAGAATGTCAAGAATTGTGAGAGAAAAAGTTACGGCAGAAAAAATATAAGTTCAGGATATGAAAAGTCTGCTCTTTGCCGTCTTTAATAATGATTTTTTCTTGCAAGTTGTGTGTTGCCATGATAGAATATAAAAAAAGCCCGATTCAGGAGTTGTTTAATTATGCTCAGAAAAAGACAGGTTCATCTTGATTTTCATACAAACGGCACTTTGCCCGTAGGTAAAAAATTTTCAAAAGAACAGTTTCAGAATGCTTTGAAGGCAGGACACGTTGACTCAATAACCGTTTTTTCAAAATGCCATCACGGCTGGTCTTATCATCCCACGGATGTGAATGAAATGCATCCGGAGCTTGACTTTGATCTGCTGGGTGCACAGCTTGAGGCTTGCAAAGAGATAAATGTAAAAGCTCCTGTTTATATTTCCGCAGGCTTTGACGAAAAAGAGTATGTAAAACGCCCCGAATGGCACCACATCAGGTCAACCGACAAGGCTGATGTGGCTGAATATGAAAGCGAAGTTCATTTTCATCTGCTTTGTTTCAACACAGGTTATCTTGATTTCCTTTGTGCTCAGATCGAAGAAGTTATGGTGAAATATGACCCCTGCGGAATCTTCCTTGACATCATTTCACCCAGAGTCTGCTATTGTGAAAAATGTCTTTCCGATATGAAAAAAGCAGGTCTTGATGCCGAAAGTGAAGAGGACCGTGTCAAGTTCGGCGACATGGTTTTTGAAAATTATCTTAAAAGGACAAACGAAGCCGTAAGAAAGCACAGCAGTACAGCCACGATCTATCACAATGAGGGGCATGTGCCCAAGGGGGATTACGGCTATATTGATGCCAATACTCACCTTGAGCTTGAAAGTCTGCCCACGGGCGGTTGGGGATATGACCATTTTCCGCTGTCTGCGGCTTATGTGCGTTCTCTTAAAGACACCGAATTTTTGGGCATGACGGGTAAGTTCCACCATTCTTGGGGTGAGTTCGGCGGCTTCAAGCATCCCAACGCTCTGATTTATGAAACATCACTGAGTATTGCCAACGGTGCAGGCTGTTCAATAGGCGACCAGATGCATCCTCTGGGCGAAATGAATATGGCTACATATAATCTTATCGGCAAGGCATATGCTCTTGTTGAGGAAAAGGAGCCCTGGCTCAAGGGTGCTCAGAATGTGGCTGATATTGCCGTGCTGAGTGCAGAGTCCCTGACAAACAGCCATAATCATAAAGCGGACTTCGGTGCAAACAGAATGCTGCTTGAAAAGAAGTATCTTTACAATTTTATTGACAGCACTATGGATATGTCGGGCTATAAAATGCTTGTTCTTCCCGATGTGGGCGGTATATCCGACGAAACGGCTGAAAAGATAAAAAAATTTGTTGCAGACGGCGGCAAGGTCATTGCAAGCGGTGAAGCACTCGTCAAAGACGGAAGCTTTATTCTTGATGCCGGTGCAAAATATCTTGGTAAAAATGAATTCAGCCCCACATATCTCGTACCCTGTTACGACACGGTGAACGGAAATACAGAGTATCTGATGCGTTGCAATTCTTATCTGTTTGAAGCTGTTGACTGTGAAGTTCTTGCCGAAGTGCAGAATCCCTATTTCAACAGAACGGCTGAGCATTTCTGCTCACATGCACATGCACCCAATAATCCCGATGCTTCATATCCTGCAGTTGCAATAAAGGGCAATGTTGCTTATATCGGCTGGGATATCTTTACTGCCTATGCAAAGCACGGACATCTGTGCTTTAAGGAGCTTTTCGATCTTGTTGCAAAGAAAATGCTCGGCGATGAAATAACCGTTTGTGCAGATATTCCCGACAGAGGTGTTGTTACACTCACAAGGCAGGAAAACGAAAAAAGAAGCATTCTTCATCTTCTTTTTGCCCATACCACTGTCAGGGGTGAAAAAACAGAGGTTATCGAGGACACCGTTCCGCTTTATAACGTCAACTGCAAGGTGAAATGTGCCGAAAAACCGTCAAGGATAACTCTTGTACCCGAAGGAGAAGAAATTAAGTTTGAATATATTGACGGACATGCACGGTTTGTTGTTCCCGAAGTCAACATTCATCAGATGATTGCAATTGAAGATTAAATTATCAATTGACATTTAATTCACGTTGTAATATTATTAACGTGAATCAATTGACACGCAAAGGAGAAATATTTATGTCAGAAAAAGTTATACTTGTACTTATTGACGGTATGCGACCCGACGGAATGATGCAGTGCGGTAATCCCTTTGTTGAGAAGCTTGTTGCAAAGTCCACATATTCACTCACGGCTCAGACTGTAATGCCCTCTGTTACCCTGCCTTGTCACATGGCTCTGTTCCACAGTGTTGATCCCGAACGCCACGGAATGCTTACAAATACGTATGTTCCGCAGGTCCGTCCCATTGAAGGACTTTTCGACAGACTTGACAAGTTCGATAAAAAGTGTGCATTCTTCTACACATGGGAAGAGCTTCGTGATCTGAGCCGTCCCGATCATCTTCACACTCTCGTCTGCTGTAATCTGCATAAGCAGTCAGATACAGACACGAAGATCACAAATGCTGCTATTCAGTACATAAATGAAGAATCTCCTGATTTCCTGTTCCTGTATCTTGGAGAAACAGACGAAGTCGGCGGTCACGATTGCGGCTGGATGAGCGAGCAGTACATGAAGAGTGTCAGCAAGGCTCTTTCCTGCGTGGAAAAGCTTCAGAACAGCATTGACGAGAGCTACAATATAATTCTTCTTGCAGATCACGGCGGTCATGACCGTTCTCACGGCTCAGACAGACCGGAAGATATGACTATTCCCATCGTTTGCTGTGGTCCTGCTTTTGAACAGGGCAAGGAGCTTACGGGACTTTCCATCAAGGACGTTGCGGTTACTGTTGTAAAAATGCTCGACGTACCGCCTGTAAAGGAATGGGAAGGAAAATCAATAATCTGACAAAAGACCGCAGAAATCTGCGGTTTTTCTTTTTTGATGAAACGTAAAATTTATATTTATATGCTAAAATGAAAATATAAAGCCGAAAAATGACGAAAGGTGATTATTTATGTCCCTTAAACGATTTCTTTTTATTTTTATTATGTATCTTGTTCTCGGTGCGATACTGCCTTTTATCAGGTATAAGGAGATCAGTGCCGAGCATAAAAGTAAATTCAAAACCGTTTCATATAACGGAAACGGAGAAGCCGGCGACAGGGTCAGAATACTTGAAAATAATACCGATGCACTGGATGAAAGGTTGCGTCTGATGGCTCATGCGGAAAAGTATATAATTCTTGCCACCTTTGATTTTGCATGTGATGACAGCGGAAAGGATGTCCTTTGCGGACTGCTGGATGCTGCCGAAAGAGGCGTAAAAGTGATGCTTCTCGTTGACGGATTCTGTGAGATACTGAAAATGCGAAGCAATAAGTATTTTTCGGCTCTGCGTTCCTGCGAAAATGCGGAAATCTGCGTATATAATAAGATCAACCCGTTTAAGCCATGGAAAAGCATGGGCAGAATGCACGATAAATATCTGATCGCTGACGGAAAACTGCTTATAATGGGCGGAAGAAATATTTCAGATGAATTTCTTCGTGATAAGCATAATAAAAAGATCGACCGTGATATTCTTGTTTACAATGAAAATGCGGTGCAGAACAGCTTTATAAAAAGTGTTGAACACTATTTTGAAGAGGTCAGAAATACACGGTACTGCGAGGAATTTTATCCGATAAAAAGCAAGTATCTGAAAAATTCCGCAAAGACAGCTTTTTCAGAATTGAAAAACAGATATAATGACATTGTAAATGAAAAAAGCGGATTCCTTGCCGACGGTGATTATTCATCTGAAACTACGGCTGTAAATAAAATTACACTGATCTCAAATCCGACTGATATTTATGCAAAGGAACCCCATGTTTTTCATGCTCTTGCACAGCTTATGGAAAAATCGAAGGAAACTATGATACATACGCCCTATATGGTGTTCAATAATAAAATGTATGATAAGTTCAGACAGGTTGCAGACAAGTCAAAGATCGGTATCATGCTCAATTCTGTTATGAACAGTGTAAATATTTTTACTGCCAGCGATTACTTTTATAATAAATCAAAGCTGATGGCTATGGGAGTTGATATCTACGAACTGAATAATTTTTCGGCGTATCACGGAAAAAGTCTTACTTTTGATAATTCGCTGTGTGCCATCGGCTCTTTTAATTTTGATATAAGAAGCACATATATTGATACGGAAATAATGGCAGTTATCGACAGTGTGGAAATCAATGCCGGACTTCGGGAGCACATGCAGAAATATGAGAAATTCGCTTCTCCTGCAAAATGTGAAAAGGAAAAAGGCATCCCGTTCCTTAAACGTGCAGGAATAACGGTCATACATTGGTTCAGGATAATAAGGAGATTATTCTGAATCAGAATTTGTCAAGCCAATTAACAATGTACAATGTACAATTTACAATCGTGCAGATGCAGCGATACAGGCGGTTTTTTGTAAATCATTGTACATTGTAAATTGTAAATTGAAACGGTTCGATAAATTATCGTTTGTGGGTTGTTTTTTTTGTCTGCAGTATGCTAAAATGAAGAAAAATGCTGCAGGTGATAATATGACCGAAAAATATGAAAAGATAAGAGAGCTGTCCCGTGAAGCTTATGAATTCTGTCTTAAGATTCAGAACGAGGATGTTGAGAACGGCAGACATGATCTGACTGAGGATATATTTGCAAACGTTATGACTTATGAAACGAAGTACCGTGCCGAGGCTTGCTTTGAAGCACACAAAAAGTACATCGACATTCAGATAATCATGGACGGAAGCGAGATCATCTCCACACAGCATATTGATGTGATGCATAAATATAAGTGTCTTACTCCCTTCGGAGACGGTGATACTGAGCTTTTTGAAGTCAACTGCGAATGTATTGACAATGTTCTGAACAAGGGAGATTTTATCATTCTTTATCCCGAGGATGCACACATGCCCTGTGTCTGTATCGGTGAAAAGAAAACGGTTAAAAAAGCTGTTATAAAAGTTCCGGTGAAACAATAATTTGTCGAACTGTTTCAATGAACAATTTACAATTTACAATGTACAATGATTTACAAAAAAACCGCCTGTATCGCTGCATCTGCACGATTGTAAATTGTACATTGTACATTGTTAATTGGCTTGATAAATTCTGATTTATGGTGGTTTAGCTAATGGATATTAAAAATTTACTGAA
>CAZTFS010000031.1:0-21021 GCA_964613045.1 uncultured Eubacteriales bacterium | reverse complement strand
AGATGGGTGACAGACTTACAAAGGGTCTTCAGGAGCTCATCAAGAAGTACAACCTTCCCTTCGTAGCATTCAATCAGGGTTCAGTTTGTCATCTTGAAACTGTCGGTACGATGCACTTCTGTGTTGACTGGGCAAGACCCTGGACAATTCCCAATGTTCTTTCACAGACAAGCGAAAGAAAGAAAGAAATGCAGTATATCGGTGCGGCATACATGGCAGAAGGTCTCGTAACTCTTGCCGGTTCAAGACTTTATACATCAGCTGCATATACTCCTGAGCTTATTGATGAAGCTCTCGCAAGATTTGATAAGGTATTTGCAAACGTTGCTCTTAAACAGTACGACTGATACAGCACTGCAAAGAGGTATAAATTATGGATATTTTAGAAGCTAAATCCGAAGTTGTCAAAGCGGGTCTCGAGCTTGTCAAGTCAGGTCTGATAGCCCGTACATGGGGCAATGTCAGCTGCCGTGTTGACGATGAATATTTTGTTATAACTCCCAGCGGAAGAAGCTATGAGTCGTTGACTCCCGATGATATAGTTCTTGTCAAGATCGAGGACTGTTCTTATGAGTCAGAGATCAAGCCCTCTTCCGAAAAGGGCATACACGCAATGGCATATAAGCTTCGTTCCGATGTTAATTTTGTCATTCATACCCATCAGAAAAATGCATCGGCAGTCAGCTTCCTGGGGTACGATATAAATATGGTTCCCGAGGAGAGCAGAGACATTATCGGTTCTGATATTCCTGTTGCTTCATACGGTCTTCCCGGAACAGGAAAACTCAGAAAAGGCGTTACTGCTGCAATTGAGCGTTCCGATTCAAAGGCAATCGTAATGGCTCATCACGGAGCTCTCTGCATGGGTGCAGATTACGATGATGCTTTCAAGGTTGCTGCTGAGCTTGAAAAAGTCTGTGAGAAGTTCCTTCTTGCAAGACTTGAGGCTGTAAGCGGTAGGGTCGCTGACAATATTGCTGCTGTTGCAGAGCATGTAGCTGAAGTCAGCGAAGGTGCAAAGAAGCAGGCTGCGATCTTTGATGCATATACATCTGAGCGTGACGGTGATTGTGTCGTTATGAATCCTGCCGACGGCGGTGAAGCTGTCCGCATCGATCTTTCAACAGGTATTGAAACTGAAAAGTGCGAAAAGTACCCCGAAAGTGCAGAGCTTCACAGAGCTATATATAACGCAAGAGAGGATATCAACTGCGTTATTCACTCAAAGAAGCCTGAGATCCTTTCCGCATCAAAAATGGGCGGCACATTCAAGCCTCTGCTTGATGACTTTGCTCAGCTTGTCGGTGTTACTCTTAAAACAGGTGAGTACAATCCGGCTAATTCAATGAAGACTGCAAAAAAGGTTGTCAGAAAGCTCAAGGGCAGAAATGCCGTAATGCTTAAGGATAACGGTGCTGTCTGTGCAGCAGGTAATATGTACGATGCTGAAGCTGTTGAAATGGTTCTTGAAAAAGAGCTCAGAACTGACGCCGCAGCTAAGATGATCGGCGGAGCAAAATATATCAATCCTGTTGAAGCACTTCTTATGAGAGTAATTTACAAAACAAAATACTCAAAGAAGACTGAAACAAACAAATAATTAAATTTCAGCTCTCCCTTGCGGAGGGCTGCTTTTTATGTTATACTCATTTCGGGTGATATTATATGTATAAATATTTATTATTAATATTTATAATACTTATATTAGTATTAATTATATTCTTCGCGTTTTGGTGTCTGAGTAAAAAAAGAAAGGGAATTTGTCCGTTCTGTGTTATTAAACAGCATGTGGCTAAATCAAAGCTTACTGTCAGCATCAATAAAGATGATTTCTATGATGCGGGCGATGCAAAGACTCCGCCAATGGGATGGTCGAGCTGGAACACGTTCAGAAATAATATTGATGAAGATCTTATCTATGATACTGCCGTCGCACTCAAAGAATCGGGGCTTGCCGAGGCAGGATATAAATATGTCAATCTTGATGATTGCTGGCATTCATCTCAGCGTGATGAAAAGGGTTGTTTGCAAGGCGATCTGAGCCGTTTTTCATCAGGTATAAAGAATTTAACTCAAAAGATCAATGCCCTTGGCTTAAAAGTCGGTCTTTACTCTTCAAACGGTGATTTTACCTGCGAAGATCTTCCTGCAAGTCTCGGACACGAAATAACCGATGCCAAAACCTTTGCCGACTGGGGAATCGAGTATTTTAAGTATGATTTTTGTCATAATTCAGAGATTCCCTCTGTTGCACCTCTTGTCGAAAAAATTGAGATAAAGAAAAAAGATGATATTATTTGTCTTACTGCTGATGATGCAAAGCTTGAAGGACTTGCACGAATCGGACAAAATAAACGCCTTGAAACGGGCAAATATATCGGTTTTCTCGGTCACGGTAAAGGAAAAGCCCATTTTACGGTGAATTGTGAGGAGGAGGGTCTATATCCGCTGACTCTTGTTGTAAAAAAACAGGGAAGATATGAAAAATATATCGTTATAAAGGTTAATGACAAATATTATGAGATTTTTATTCCTTACACCAAATCATGGAGTCTTACCGGACGCTATCAGTGCATGGTGAAGCTCGAAAAAGGCGAAAATTCAGTATCCCTCTTTAATCCCGTATGTACTCGGGCTGACAGTGCGTATATTCAGTACAAACGAATGGGAAATGCACTTAAAAACGCATCAGGTGACAAAAAAATTACATATTCAATCTGTGAATGGGGACGGAATAACCCGAAAAACTGGGCTTGGAATACAGGCAATCTCTGGCGGACAACACCCGATATCCGCCCGATATGGAAATGGATCAATGTAATATATAATATAAATGCAAAGCTTGCCGAATTTGCAGGTCCCGGTCATTGGAATGATCCCGATATGCTTGAAGTCGGAAACGGCAAGCTTACATTTGAAGAAAATAAGACACATTTTGCATTATGGTGCATGATGGCTGCACCTCTGATACTCGGAAATGATATCAGAAAATATAAAGACAATGCAGACGATCCGATACTTGAAATTCTCAAAAATAAGGATCTTATTGCCATTGATCAGGATGAAGCAGGCTGTCAGTGTGTCAGATATAAAAGGACATTCAAGACTGATTTTCTTGTAAAAAAGCTTGTTGGTGATAATTATGCAGTGTGCATATACAATAAGTCTTCGTCTGAGAGAAGTATTGTCTTCGATGCGGCAGAGCTTCCCGATGATATAAAACCAAAAAACAAATACAGGGAAGTCTGGAGCCGGACCGATATTAACACAGCTAAAGTTACACTAAGAATTGCAGGTCACGGCTGTGCCGTGCTTATAACAAAGTAATTATAAAATTAACACAAGGAGGCAGCTATGCTGTCTCTTTTTTCTTTACAGATATATTCAGAATTTTCCATGAATATATAAATTATAAATATGCATCTTGTGCTTAGAAAATTTATTTTTGAAATTAAAATACAAAATGTAGCCTTGATGTACGTAAAAATAACAAAAAATTCGCAATATAATGGAAATATAGAAAATGCAGATGTTACAACTTTGTAAGACTTCACAAAAAATCTTAAATTAAATGCCAAAAAATGACATTATGGACTATATGTTTACCAAAAAATTGCCGTAAAAATGTATGTTCTAAAAAAAGCAATTGGCAAATTGCACAAAAATGGAGATTCAAATTTGCTTGACATTCACAAAGAAGTTGCTTATAATGCCGTTGTCTTGTTACCATAATGTATTAAGGCGGTGAATATACAATGAATTTATTCATTTTTACCGCAAATAAACATCAAAGGAGACAATCTATGAAGAAAGTAAAAAACACTCTTTCTGCTGCATTCAGTAAAGTTTCAGCTAAAAGATGTGCCGCAGCTTTTTCTGCTGCTGTCGTCGCTGTAACTTCTGTAACATGTATTGTTCAGTTGGCGTTTGACCGTCAGGCATCGGCTCAAACTACATCTGATTCGATCAGCAGCCGTGAGATACTCGAGCTTTCGGAATCTTATTTATCACAAAACGCAGACAGAAACATTTCCTTGCTTGAACTTTCAGGTGAATTTTCAGCTTTCGAAAACGAGAGTGAGAGTATTAACCTGATCGAAGAACTTTCAACAAGCTCCGAAAGTAAAAGGAACAGCAAAACGGAAGTTACAACCGAAAAGGAAACTCAAATTAAATCGATCGAAAACTCAACCAAAGCTGAGACAACTACGAAGGCTGAGACAACTGCTAAGGCAGAAACTACTACTGTTGCGGCAACTGAGGCTGTAGCAGCGACCGGAACAAAAGACGGTTACACTTTTGAGGAGCTGGGACTCACTCAGATATCTGACATTGAAGTTCCCGATGACATTTTGTTTGACGAGAACGGCGTTCCTCTTAATTACACTAAAAAAATTGTAGGAAAATCAACAGCGTACTGTATGGGTCACACAACAGCAACAGGTACAAGTGTACACGAAGGTGTTGTAGCCGTTAATCCTAAAATTATCCCATACGGTTCAAAGATGTACATTGTAGCCTCTGACGGTACCGTTTACGGTTACAGCTCGGCTGAGGACACAGGCGGTTTTATTTACTGGAATAATGCTCCTGTTGTCGATCTTTATGTTAACACAACAAATATTGCATATCAGTGGGGCAACAGACAGGTTACAATATATATATTCTAACAAGACAGCAAGGACTTAACGGTCCTTGCATTTTTTTATATATAGGGAATTATACTTGGGGCGGGTGATAAATCGTATGATTGTTTCATATTGCTTGCAATTTTTGGTTAAATGTGATACAATCAAACAAATACATGATTTTTCCAATGTGAAGGGAGAAGCTTCAATGAAAAAAATATTAGCTGTTTTTATTTCTGTTGTTTTGGCTTGTACATCACTTTTCTCAGTTGTTGCCTGTGCCGAAGAATCGGACATGTCTTATGATACGCCTATAATCGTTATCCGTGGTATGGCATTTATGGGACTTACAATTGATGAAGGTACTCCTGATGAGCGTAAAAGCGTTATTTTGCCTGATTCCGATGCAATAAAATCCCTTGTTTTTAATGTTGCAAAAACTTATATTCTTGAACAGCGACTTGATATTGATGCAATTGTTGATGTTGCATATGACGCATTAGGCGGTATTGCTTGTGATGAAAACGGTGATTCGGTCTATAATACAAGCTACAAAAAATATCCTCTGTCATCAAATAATTATCCTAATCTTTATGATGATGAAGGCGTAGGTGAATGGGGTGTATATTCAGCCGCAGTTGATCATTACGGTGCAGATAAAGTTTACTTCTTCACTTATGACTGGCGACTTGATCCTTCAGACACAGCAGATGATCTGCATGAAATGATCGAGCGAGCAAAGGCAGATCACAACAGCGATAAGGTTGATATCGTATGCTGCAGTATGGGCGGCGTCATCACTGACTGCTATATTTACGAATACGGTTATGAGAGTCTTGATACCGTTGTTTTTGATTCATCAGCGTTTTGCGGTACACATTTAACAACTGACCTTTTTCAGGGCAAGGTGCTTATTACTGCTGAAATGCTCAAATATCTTATCGGTGATCTTATAGGCAATACGTTTTTTGCGAATATTCTCTATTATGCCGGTGTATTTGATATAGTTGCAGATTTTGCAATGAAAATAATTGATGAGTACAAGGACGAAATTTATGATAAGTTCCTTCGTGATGTTTTTGCAACAATGCCTATAATGTGGGCAATTGCACAGCAGGATGAATATGAAGCATGCATTGAGTATATGTTCCCCACCGAAGAGCTTAAGAGCCGTTATGCAGGTCTTATCTCAAGAACGGAGAATTTACATGAAATTATGAGCGGAATGGATGAGCTTCTTCTTTCACTTCCCGAAAACGGTGTAAAGGTTGCTGTTGTTGCAGGTTATAATTCACAGATGCCTCCTGTTTATGAATCAGCCATGGTACATAGCGACGGTGTTCTTGAATCTGACTTCATGCTTGGCAGAGCTACTGTTTCCGATCTTGGTGATACTCTCGGTGCTGATTATACAGGTGAACGTGTTTCTGCGGATAAATGTATTGACCTTTCTGACGTTCTTTTCCCTGAATATACATGGGCGATCAAGGACGGCACACATATTATAGGTGATTACGGTACAGACGGTGCAGATCTTATCATGAGTATACTTGGAAGCAAAGAACAGCCCACAGTAACTACATTTGCTCAATTCCCGCAGTTCATGATTTTAACTGAAGATGAAAAGCTGGTTCCTTTGACATAAAATTTTGCGGCAGATAGCGTTTGCTATCTGTCTTTTTTTTAGTTTGGAAAAAACTTGAAAATTTATTTGTTTTGTAATATAATATTATTGTTTTGAAAGGGGAGACCTTTATGAAGAAATTTTTAAGTATTATTTTATCACTTCTTCTTGTACTCGGCATGTCTGTTGTCGCATTTGCAGATGAAGCTGAATCAGATGTCATTGACCCTGAATATCCTCTTGTTGTCTGTCGGGGCATGGACTTCGACGGTCTGACGATGGATCTCGGTCTTGAAACGGAGAGAAACGCTCTGAATGCAATTGAAGTCGGTGATATTGTTTCTACACTTGCAAAGTGTATCGGTAACGCAGTGAAGGAGGGCAGTATTGACGGAATCATGCCTCCTCTTATGGAATACCTCGAATATGTTATGGGCGGTCTTGCCTGTGACGAAAACGGTGAATCCGTTTACAATACTACAATGAAGAGCTATCCTCTTGCAATAGGCAATTATCCCGATTATCTTGCCGAACACAGTGTTGAAGCACCCATGGAGCACGGTATTGTTATGGAAGGTGTAGACAGATACGGTGCAGACCATGTTTATTACTATGCCTATGACTGGAGATTTTCTCCTCAGGATACTTGTGACGGCTTGAATGAAATGATAGAGCTTGCCAAGGCTGAACATAACACAGACAAAGTCAATCTTGTCTGTGCAAGCATGGGCGGTGCTGTTGTTGATGCATATATTTATGAATATGGCACAGACAGCCTTAATAAGTGCATTTTTGACGGTACTGTTTTCTGCGGCACTTATGTTGTGACAGATCTTTTCCAGGGAAAGGTTGCAATAACAGGCACAGGACTTGAGTATTTTCTTTATGACAAAATGGGTGATAACAATTTCTTTGTTAAGGTGCTCAGTGCAACGGGACTGCTTGATTCAGTTGCAGATCTTGCAATGCAATTTGTTGACAGATATAAAGATTATGTTTATGAGAATTTCCTGATCGATACTTTCGTTACAATGCCTGCACTTTGGGCTATAGTTCTTCCTGAGGAATTTGATGCCTGTGTTGAGTATCTTTTCCCCACAGATGAAGATAAGGCAAAGTATGCAAAGATAATCGAATACGGTGAAGAGCTTAACGAAATGATGTCAGGAATGGATGAACTGCTTCTTTCCCTTCCCGAACAGGGAGTTGAGGTTTCTGTTTTTGCAGGTTATGACATGTCTCCCGTTCCCGTTTATGAGCGATCAGCATCTCATGGCGACAATGTTCTTGAATCAGCACTTATGCTCGGCAGAGCAAGAGTTGCAAACTTCGGTGAAGAGCTTGACGGTGACAGCTCAATGATGTCGCCCGATAAGCAGGTCGATCTTTCCACGTGTCTTTTCCCTGAATATACATGGGCAATCAAGGATATGCCTCATGTGTCCTGCGGTTACGGCAGTGAAGTTGCTGATTTCCTGTTCTGGCTTGTTGAATATGACGGTCAGCCAACAGTCACATCAAATCCTGCATACCCTCAGTTTATGATCTCATCTGCTGATGAAAGATTGATTCCTTTTGAATAATCAAATTAAGACAGGTAGTTTATGCTATCTGTCTTTTTTTATTTTAATTTGTAGAAAAAGCTCCGGCGGTTCATTCCGTCGGAGTGTTGATTTTTTCTTGTTCTTTTTTTAAGCCTTTAAAAAACCATATTATAAACGGCACGCTTACGATGAATGTAAGACCGTCTGATATAGCCTGTGTGTACTCAATACCTGCAAGTCCCAAAAACTTAGGGAGAATCAGTATGAGCGGAATAAAGAATATTCCCTGACGGCAGCAGGAAAGTATTGTTGCCATTACAGATTTTCCGACTGATTGCAAAAGAGAGTTTGCAACGATTGTTGTTGCCATCAAAGGCATTGCAATACACTGTGCTCTCATTGCCACAGTGCCGATCTCGATAACAGTTGTATCTTCGGCTCTGAAAGTTTTCATTAAAGTCGGTGCAAAAATGAATATAACAACCGCAAGTGCAGTCATTATTATTGTGTCCGCTGTCAGAGTGAATTTAAAGGCTTTTTTTACTCTTTCAAATTTTTTAGCACCGTAATTGTACCCCGCAACAGGCATGAAGCCCTGACCTATGCCAATGCAGATGCTGACTACAAGCATTGCAATTTTTGCAACGATAGATATTGCCGCAATTGCCGCATCACCGTAAGCCTTTGCCGTAGTGTTGAGAAGCACAGTTGCTATGCTTGCAAGTCCCTGACGACTCATTGACGGTAAGCCGGTCATAATAATTTCGCCGTATGTCTTTGGTTTTAAAGACAGATTTTTAATGCTCAGGCTGATATTGCTTCTTTTGAAAATGAACATTGACAGAAGTAATACAAAGCTTACGCATTGACTTATAAGTGTTGCCAGTGCGGCTCCTGCTGTTTCCATTTTCAACGTAAAAATAAATATCGGGTCAAGAATTATATTGAGTACTCCGCCTGTAGTAAGTCCGATCATTGACAGTGCCGCTTTTCCTTCTGAACGCAGAATATTGTTGAGCACGAAAGAAGCACACATTACGGGAGCACCCCACAGAATATAATTTCCGTAAGCAATTGCATATTCGAGTATCGTGTCTGTTGCACCCAGCAACATCATAAGCTGTTCTGTAAAAATCTGTCCTGTTATCATTATTACAGAACCCAGTATAAGCGACGTATAAAAGGCTGTTGTTGCATACATGTCGGCTGCTTTTTTGTTTTTTTCACCGAGCCTTCTTGCAAGAAGACTTCCCGAACCCATACCTAGTGAAAAACCTACAGCCTGGATTATTGTCATAAGTGAAAATACAATGCCTACAGCACCGCTTGCACTTGTTGAAAGCTGTGACACGAAAAATGTATCAGCAAGGTTATAAATTGATGTGACAAGCATACTGATAGTAGTAGGAACAGCAAGTTTTGATACAAGCTTCGGTATTGGCGTTTGTGTCATTTTTATATATTGTTTTTCGTCACGACCCACAGAATCCATAATTCACCTCATAAGATCAGCATTTCATCGTCACCGTCTTTATCGTAAAGACCGAATGCTTCATTTTTGTCACTCAAAAAAACTTTCAAGTATGTACTGAAATTGGGTGATAGCTGATAATTTCCGAAATCCTCTTTGCTTATCCAAAAAACTTCGCCTTCATCCGTTTTATCTACTAACTCACCGCTGAACTCGTTTGCTTTATAAAGCAAAACGATATATCTTTCGTCAGTATCCTTGTTGCACCAGTGAACGGTTCCGCAAAGCTTAGGATTTTTTATGTCAAGTCCTGTTTCTTCCTTAACTTCTCTGACAGCACTGTCTGTGAAGCTTTCGCCTTTTTCAATGTGACCGCCGGGAAAAGTTACACCCGTCCAGTATTTTACCCGTTTTTGAACCAAAACCATGCCGTTAGCGGGATTTTCTATCATTACCATGTTGGTAAGTTCACATTTCATTGTTTTTACCTCTAAAATTCAAAGCTGTATCCTGAGATACAGCCTTGAAATCAATTAATATTCAATTACACCTGTAAATATAAGATCTGTTGTACCTTCAAGAGTAATCTGCTCGTCTGTATAGTTAACGATAAGATCGCCGCCCTTAAGTTTAACAACAACATCCTTGCCCTTTTCGCAGTATCCGAGCTCACAAGCCGCCGCAACCGCCGCACAAGCACCTGTACCGCAAGCGTAAGTTTCGCCGTTACCTCTTTCCCAGACTCTCATACGGAGTGTACGGCTGTCAATAACTCTTACAAACTCTGTATTTATCTTTTCGGGGAAATATTTTGCATTTTCAAATTCGGGACCGATCTCATTGAGGTTATAAGCATCAATGTGTGTGCCGAAGATAACACAGTGAGGATTGCCAACATTTACACATGTAACATTGTATTCCTTGCCGTCAACAATGATAGGCTGGTCAATAACCTTGCCCGATTTGATGTTCGTCGGAATCTTTTCAGCTTCAAATTCGGCTTTACCCATGTAGACCTTAACAGATTTTACTCTGCCGTTTTCAGTGTAAAGATGAATTTTTCTGATACCCACGGGGGTTTCAATGGTAAGATGTGTTTTGTCAACAATACCGTTGTCGTAGAGGTATTTACCTGCACATCTCAGACCGTTACCTGCAATATAGCCCTTTGAACCGTCCTTGTTGAACATAAGCATTTTTGCATCTGCAACATCTGATTTTTCGATAAGAACAATACCGTCTGAACCGATACCGTAATGTCTGTTACAGAAGTTTATTGCAAGAACTTCGGGAGATGTGATTTCACCGCTGAGATTATCAAAGAAGATAAAGTCGTTACCTGAGCCCTGCATCTTTGCAAACTTAAGCTTTGCCGGCTCTTTACGCATTTCATTGATATTTACAAGCTCTGTGTTAGCCTGTGTAAATCCGCTTGCAAGAATATCTGCAAGAACGTTTGCGGTATCTATTGATGTAAGTGTTGCAACTGAGAGCTGAAGAGCACGTCTGTGAAGCTTGATGAAATCGTCAACAACATCAAGGGGAGTTCCGGTATAAACGATATACTTTATTTTTCCGCTTTCAAGCAGATCCATGCTTGTGTTGGATTCATCGTAAAGCTTGTTTACAACAGTAACGTCTATATCAACACTGCCGATGACTTTTGCTGTGCCTTCTGTTGCATATATCTTGAGACCGAGATCATGGAACTTTCTTGCAAGGTCTACAACTTCGGGCTTGTCTGCATCCTTGACTGTGATGTATACACCCATTTCCTTGCCGAGTTCCTTGGGAGCAATCTCAAAACCTGCGGAAACAAGACCTTTGAAGAGTGCTTCGTCGATTGTCTTGCCGACACCGAGAACTTCACCTGTGGACTTCATTTCGGGTCCAAGGCTTGAGTTTGCATCAAGAAGCTTCTCAAATGAGAATACAGGAACCTTGACTGCAAAGTAAGGCGGAGTCTTGTAAAGACCTGTGCCGAAGCCTAAATCCACAAGGGGAGTCCCTGTCATGACCTTTGTTGCAATGTCAACCATAGGAACGCCTGTAACCTTACTGATATAAGGAATTGTTCTTGAAGCTCTGGGATTAACCTCGATAACATAAAGCTCATTTTCATAAATGAGATACTGAATGTTAACAAGACCCTTTGTGCCGAGTGCAAGAGCAAGATTTGTTGAACAGTCAATTATTGTCTGCTTCATTGTATCACGCAGATTGTAGGGGGGATAAACAGCGATTGAGTCACCGGAGTGAACACCGGCTCTCTCAACATGCTGCATAATACCGGGGATAAGAACATCTTTACCGTCAGAAATAACGTCAACCTCAAGCTCCGAACCCATCATGTATTTGTCAACAAGAACGGGATTTTCAATTTTGCCGGAAAGAATGATGTTCATATATTTTCTTACATCCTCGTCATTATAAGCAATGGTCATATTCTGACCGCCGATAACGTAAGAGGGACGAAGAAGTACGGGATAGGTGAGTGTATGTGCTGCATTCAGAGCTTCTTCAAGAGTGAGAACGCCCATACCCTTTGGTCTTCTGATGCCGAATTGTTCAAGAAGAGCATCAAACTTTTCTCTGTCTTCAGCAATATCAATACCTTCAGCAGAAGTGCCGAAAATTCTGAAACCGTTGTCATCAAGGAACTTTGTAAGCTTGATAGCAGTCTGACCGCCGAATGCAACAACGACACCTTCGGGCTGTTCTGTTTTGATAACATTAAGCACATCTTCGGGAGTAAGAGGCTCAAAGTAAAGTCTGTCAGCCGTGTCAAAGTCTGTTGAAACAGTTTCGGGGTTGTTGTTGATGATAACAACTTCATAACCGAGGTTTTTGAGAGTCCATACACAGTGAACAGATGAATAGTCAAATTCAATACCCTGACCGATTCTGATGGGGCCTGAACCGAGAACGATAATCTTCTTCTTTGTGTTGCCTTTGAGATATTCTCTGGCTTCACAGTCGTTGTCGTATGTGGAATAGAAATAAGGAGTCTGAGCTTTGTATTCAGCTGCACAGGTGTCAACCATCTTGTAAACCGCATCACGGGGATTTTCAATCTTTGAACCGCTGATTCTTTCGATAGCAGCATCTGTATAGCCGTATTTTTTACCTTTTAAATAAAGTTCATCTGTAAGTCCGTTTGCGATTTCAGCTTCGTAGTTTGCAAGATTTCTGAGTTTTTCAATGAACCATTCGTCGATTTTTGTGATATCGTGAATAGTTTCTGTTGAAACACCTCTCTTGAGAGCTTCAAATACTGTAAAGAGACGGATATCATCAACATCATGAAGCTTTGCAATGATGTCGATTTCAGGATCCTGAACTTTCTTGAAATTAAGTGTATCAAGTGAAATTTCAGCACCTCTGACAGCCTTCATGATAGCTGCTTCAAAACAGGGAGCGATTGACATGACTTCGCCTGTTGCTTTCATCTGTGTGCCGAGTTTGCGTTTTTCGTTGATGAACTTGTCAAAGGGCCATTTGGGAAGCTTGATTACGCAGTAGTCAACTGTAGGCTCGAAACAAGCGTATGTTTCGCCTGTAACGTCGTTCATTATCTCGTCAAGTGTGTAGCCGAGAGCAACTTTTGTTGCAACCTTTGCAATCGGGTAGCCTGTAGCCTTTGATGCAAGAGCAGATGAACGTGAAACACGGGGGTTAACCTCGATAACTGCGTATTCAAATGATTCGGGATTGAGAGCAAACTGACAGTTACAGCCGCCTTCAATGCCGAGTGCCTCAATAATTTTAAGTGATGCGTTGCGGAGCATCATATATTCTTTGTTTGAAAGAGTAACCGCAGGAGCGATAACGATACTGTCACCTGTGTGAACGCCTACGGGATCAAAGTTTTCCATTGAGCAGACTGCAATGGCGTTGCCTGCACTGTCACGCATTGCTTCAAACTCGATCTCTTTCCAACCGTAGATATATTTTTCAACAAGGATCTGATTGATTGGTGAGAGAAGAAGACCGTTGTTAACGATAGGCATGAGCTCCTCTTCGTTGTAAGCAACACCGCCGCCTGCACCGCCGAGGGTGAATGCGGGACGGATGATAACAGGGAAGCCGATTCTTTTTGCAATTTCACGAGCCTGTTCAGCTTCTGTTGCAATATCAGAAGGGATACAGGGCTGACCGATGGATTCCATTGTCTCCTTGAACATCTCTCTGTCCTCAGAACGGTCGATAGCATCAGCATTTGTACCGATAAGCTTTACGCCGTGCTTTTCAAGGAAACCGCTTTTTGCAAGCTGCATACCGATCGTAAGACCTGTCTGACCGCCTAAGCCCGCAAGAACCGAATCGGGCTTTTCCTTTTCGATGATTCTCATTACAGTCTCTTCTGTAAGAGGTTCAAGATAGATCTCGTCAGCATTTGCGTTGTCCGTCATGATAGTTGCAGGGTTTGAGTTGACAAGTATAACGTCAAGACCTTCATTTTTAAGGATCTTACAAGCCTGTGTGCCTGCGTAGTCAAATTCGGCAGCCTGTCCGATAACGATAGGACCGGAACCGATAACAAGTACCTTCTTTATGTCTTTATTAAGCGGCATTACTTGTCACCTCCCATAATTGAAATGAATTTATCGTAAATTTTGTCTGTGTCAACTGTTGCAGAGAAGCAGTCGGGTGTGAACTGAACTGAAAATGCATTTGCATATTCAAGACCTTCGCAAGTGCCGTCACTGACATTTGAAAATGCAACCTTTGCATCGGCAGGGATATTTGTAACCACATAGCCGTGATTCTGATGTGTGGCAAAAACTTTACCGTCTGCCATGTTTCTTACGGGAACACTGCCGCCTCTGTGACCGAACTTCATTTTTGAAGTCTGTCCGCCATTTGCAAGAGCCATTAACTGATGACCGAGGCCGAAACCGAACATAGGCTTTTTACCCATAAGCTTTTTGATTTCTTCAATGATCTCAGTGTTCTCTGCAGGATCTCCGGGGCCGTTAGAAATAACGATGCCGTCAATATCCATGCTCAGTATCTCATCGGCTGATGTGTTATACGGGAATACGGTTACGCTGCAGCCTTTCTCGGTAAGCATTTCGATTGCATTTGCTGTTGCACCGCAGTCAAGCATTGCAACGGAATATTTCTTCTCTTCAGCTTCAAAATATCCCTTTTTGCCTGTTACAACTGATTTTACGGCATCCTTTATCTTGTATGCCTTGAGCTCATCAAGGTCAACCTTTGCAGGTTCTGCTGTGATACAAGCATTCATTACACCGTTTTCACGGATAAGCTTTGTGATCTCACGTGTGTCAACATCATAAACAGCAATGATATTTTTCTCCTTAAGATAGGAATCAATATCTGTTTCAGTTCTGAAATTTGAAGGCATATCGCACCATTCTCTTGCGATATAAGCACTTAATGCAGGCTTGTCAGTCAGTGCATCTTCTCCGATCATACCATAGTTGCCGAACAGCGGGAAGGTCTGCATAACGATCTGACCGTAAAATGCATTATCGGTAATTGTTTCAATGTAGCCCACAACGCCTGTGGTGAAAACAAGCTCACCCATTGCCTCGCCGTCAGCACCAAAGCCCTTACCTTCGAAAATGTGACCGTCTTCAAGAACGATGTACATTTTTTTCATAAGAATCATCCTTTATTTTTAAATTGAAGGCTCTCTGTCCTTCATTAATTTATAACTTAGTTAGAATCTCTGTCACCCATAAGCATGACCATAACGGCTTTCTGGGCGTGAAGTCTGTTTTCTGCTTCTTCAAAGATCTCGTCGGCATGAGCTTCAAAGACCTCGGCAGTGATCTCTTCTTCTCTGTGAGCAGGCAAGCAGTGAAGCACCATAGCATCGGGCTTTGCAACAGCCATGAGAGAAGAATTTATCTGATATCCTGCAAATATCTTCTTTCTTTCTTCTGCTTCTGCTTCTTCACCCATTGATGCCCATACATCTGTGTAGAGAACATCAGCATCCTTAGCGGCTTCATATATATCATTTGTCAGAGTGAATCTGCCTGTTTCGTCAGCCCACTTAACTATATCGGCATCGGGCTCATAACCCTTGGGGCATGCAACGGCAACTTCCATTCCGACTTTGATACCACCGACGATAAGAGAGTTTGCCATATTGTTTCCGTCGCCGATGAAAGTCATTTTCATACCCTTGAATGTGTTTTTAAATTCACGGATAGTCATAAGATCGGCAAGCACCTGACAGGGATGGCAGTAGTCAGTAAGACCGTTAATGATGGGTATCGAACCGTACTGAGCAAGAGTCTCAACTTCAGCCTGGTCAAAAGTTCTTATCATAATGCCGTCAAGATAACGTGACAGAACTCTTGCAGTGTCCTCAACAGGTTCACCTCTGCCCAGCTGTGTATTTGCGTTGCTCAGGAAAAGAGCCGAGCCGCCGAGATCATACATGCCTACTTCAAAGGAAACTCTTGTTCTTGTGGATGACTTTGCAAAGATCATACCGAGTGTTTTACCCTTAAGGTGATGATGTTCAATATTGTGTTTCTTCTCGTATTTGAGCTGGTCTGCAAGATTAAGGATAGTAAGAATCTCTTTTTCCGACAGATCGCCGAGCTTTAACAGATGCTTCATTCGTCTATAACCTCCGTAATAATATCCATCGCTTTTTTCAGTTCCTCGTCGGAAATGTTAAGCGGCGGTAAAAGTCTGATTTTAGTCTTTGCGGTAAGGGGAAGTACACCCTTTTCAATGCACTCCGAAACAACAGCTTTAGCTTCTTTTGTCGTTTCAATGCCGAGCATAAGCCCGAGACCGCTTACACTTTTAACATTTTTGCATGAGGTGAGTCTTGATCTGATATATTCGCTCTTTCTCATAACTTCAGAAAGGAAATTATCGTCAAGACGCTTTACTATGCTTACGGCACCTGCCGCAACGGCAGGATTCATGCCGAATGTTGAACCGTGTGAACCGGGAGTCAGTGTGTCTTCTGTTTTTTCGCCGAGAAGACAAGCTCCCATGGGAAGTCCGCCTGCAAGCCCCTTTGCAGTGGAAACGATGTCCGGCATAATACCGTAATTCTGATATGCATACATTTTTCCCGTTCTGCCGTTGCCGGTCTGAACTTCGTCTATAATTAACAGTATATCATGTTTCTGACAAAATTCATATACCTTTTTTATAAAAATTTTATCAAGTGCGATAACTCCGCCCTCGCCCTGAACGATCTCCATCATTATTGCACAGACATTTTCGCTGCAAACTGCCTCAAGTGCGTCAAAATCGTTGGCAGGAGCATATACAAAACCCTCCGGAAAAGGTCCGAAGGTTCGGTGAAAAACATCCTGACCGGTTGCCTTAAGAGTAGCAAGGGTTCTGCCGTGGAAACTCTGATTGAGAGTTACAACAACATTTCTGTCAGGATCATTGTATTTGTCAAGTGAGTATTTTCTTGCAACCTTTATTGCACATTCATTGGCTTCCGCACCTGAATTGCCGAAAAAGCACTTTTTCATGCCCGATTTTTTGCAAAGAAGCTCTGCCAGCTCAACACCGGGCTCTGTATAGAAAAGGTTCGAAGTGTGCTGAAGAGTGTGAAGCTGTTCGGATACCGCATCAGCCCATTCCTTGTCGCAGTAGCCGAAGATATTGACACCGATACCGCTGCCCATATCAATGTATTCCTTGCCGTTGTTGTCAACGGCAGTTGCCCCGTGACCGCTTACGATGTCAACGGGGAATCTTGCATAAGTATTTGCTACATATTTTTTATCGTTTTCAAAAACTGACATGACCCGACCTCATTCTACAAACATTGTTCCGATACCTTCATCGGTAAGAGTTTCAATAAGTATGGAGTGGGGAACTCTGCCGTCGATGATGAATACCTTCTTTACGCCCATTCTGATAGCTTCAGTACAGCATTTTACCTTAGGGATCATGCCTCCGGAAATGACACCCTCGTGCATAAGCTCGGGGGCATCGCTTACATACAGTCTCTTTATAAGCGAAGAAGGATCATCCTTATCTCTGAGAAGTCCGGGAATATCGGACATGTTGATAAGGCTTTCAGCTTTGAGAGCACCTGCAATGTAAGCCGCAGCTGTGTCAGCATTTATATTGTAGGTGTTGTTTTCGTCGTCATAGCCTATTGTTGAAATGACGGGAATGTAGTCTTTTTCGATAAGATCGCTGATAAGCCCTACGTTTATGTTTGTGATATTACCCACATAACCGTGTACGTCGTCGAGCTTTTCAGCCTTTATCATGTGATCGTCAACACCGCAAAGACCGACAGCCTTGCCGCCCTTGTTGAGTATCTGATTTACAAGATTTTTGTTTATCTTTCCTGCAAGAACCATCTGAACCACGTCTGCTGTTTCCTTGTCGGTAACTCTCAGACCGTCAATAAATTCAGACTTTTTGCCTGTCTTCTGAAGCATATCGTTGATCTCGGGGCCGCCGCCGTGAACGAGCACGACTTTAATGCCGATAAGTGAAAGCAGAACGATATCTCCGATAACGGCATCCTTGAGTTCTTCGCTTATCATTGCGTTACCGCCGTATTTGACAACGATGGTTTTGTTTCTGTACTTCTGTATGTAGGGAAGAGCTTGAGTGAGAACTTCAGCTCTCTGTGAATTTGTAATATCCATAGTTTTGTATCTCCTCAGGTTCTGTAATCGCCGTTTATCCTGACGTAATCGTATGTGAGATCACAGCCTCTTGCAACTGCCGATGCGTCACCGTCATTAAGCTCTACATTTACTTTGATCTCATCTTCAAGAAGAATTTCCTTTGCCTTTTCTTCGCTGAAATCAACACCTGCACCGTTTCGGCAAACAACGATAGTGCCCTTTGCGGAAGTGAAGCTTACATCTATCTTTGTAACATCAACATCAGCACCGCTGTAGCCGATAGCACAAAGCACACGTCCCCAGTTAGCGTCTGCACCGAACATTGCCGCCTTGAAAAGTGAAGAGCAGATAACAGATTTTGCAACAGTTTTTGATGTCTGCCGGTCCTTACCGCCCGATACAAAGCATTCAACAAGCTTTGTTGCACCTTCACCGTCTTTTGCAATTGCTCTGCAGAGCTTTTCTGTTATCATTGCAAGAGCATTGCAGAAGGTTGCGAAATCTTCGTTTTCTTCTGTAATTTCTTCGTTTCCTGCCATGCCGTTTGCCATAACGGAAACCATATCGTTAGTTGATGTGTCACCGTCAATGCTTATCATGTTGAAGCTCTGCTGAGCATCGCTGTAAAGAGCTTTGTGGAGCAATTCGGGAGAGATTGCCGCATCAGTTGTGATGAAAACGAGCATTGTTGCCATATTGGGATGGATCATACCCGAACCCTTTGCAATGCCGCCCATTTTGCAGACTTTGCCGCCGATCTCAAAGCTTACTGCAAATTCCTTAAGCTTTGTATCAGTCGTCATGATCGCTTCTGCGGCATTTGTACTGTTGTCATAGCCGAGATTTGCCGTAAGCTCAGTCATACCGTTTTTGATAGGTGTGATGTCAAGAGGCTGACCGATAACGCCTGTCGAAGCTACGATAACATCATTTTTGTCAACACCTGTTGCTTCGCTTACAAGCTCACACATCTTTTCAGCGATCTCAATACCGTTTGCATTGCAGGTGTTTGCGTTTCCGCTGTTGCATATCATTGCCTGAGCCGTACCGTCAGCAATATTTGACTTCGTAACGTAAATGGGAGCACCTTTTACAAGATTGAGTGTGTAAATGGCAGCTGCCGAAGCTTTTTTGTCGCTGACGATAAGAGCAAGGTCTCTTTTTGTTCTGTTTTTTCTTATTCCGCAGTGAATACCGCTTGCTTTATAGCCTTTCGGAGCACAAACTCCGCCGTTGATATATTCCATTTTTAATTTTCCTTTCAGATTTTCAGTGATGCTGTTTCGTCAGCACCCATTGCAATGTTCATGCACTGGACTGCCGCACCGGAAGCACCTTTTCCCAAATTATCAAATACGCTTGTAATGAATATTCTTTCTTCGTTGCCTGAAACAAGGAGCTTCATCGAATCAAGTCCGCTCATTTCGTTTGCAGAAATAAGCCCGAGAGGAGTTTCACCGCCGTACAGGGGAAGAACCGAGATAAGTGCCGAATCCTTGTAGAACTCCGAGAACATTTTATGTATTCCGTTTATCGAACTGCCGTTAAGCATGCTTGTGAACAGTGTGACGGTTGTTGCCATTCCGCTGTAATAGTCGTCAACTATAGGAGTGAAAGCAGGAGCCGTATCAAGACCTGTTATAGCTTTCATTTCCTTAAGATGCTTGTGCATCTGCGTCAGACCGTACTGTCTGGGAGCAAACAGATCGTTTGTCTTATTTGTTTCGTACTGCTCGATCATCTTTTTTCCGCCGCCGCTGTAACCTGTAAGAGAATGGGAAACGACGGGGTAGCTTTTCGGCATGATTCCCGAAGCGATAAGAGGGTAGACTATGGAAATAAAACCGCTTGCATGGCATCCGGGTACTGCTATTCTTTTTGATGTGCTCAATGCAGCCCTGTGCTTTTCCGACAGCTCTGCAAAACCGTATGCCCAGTCGGGATCTGTTCTGTGGGCTGTTGAGGTGTCAATGATAACGGTGTGTTCATTGTCGCATAAAGAAACGGACTCTCTTGCCGCATCATCGGGCAGACAAAGGAAGGAGATGTCACTTTCGTTGATAAAGCGTCGTCGCTCATCTCTGTCCTTACGCTTGTCATCGCTGATGTGCATAAGTTCAATATCGTTTCTTTCTTTCAGACGGTCAAAAAGGCGTAAGCCTGTTGTGCCTTGATTGCCGTCAATGAATACTTTGACCATTTTAAAAACCTCTGCATATAAAATTCTATTATTATATTTTACTCTTTTGAAGCAGAATGTCAATAAATTTCTGAATATTTATGCAAGTTTGTTAAGTTGTATCATAACAACGAAAAAAAACGACAATTATTGGTTAATTACACAAACAATGAATTATTATATATAAAGAGCCCCTGCCTGTATATTTCAGCAGAAGCTCTTGTCTGATTATAATTATTCTGTATAAAACCAAAAATATACAGAAATTATGCATATTTATGAATTGAGTTCCATCCATTCCTCATATAATTCTTCCTGTTTCTGAGTAAGTTCATTCAGCTTTTGAGTCAGCTCAAGCAGTTTTTCGTAATCCGCCGCTGTTTCGTCAAGACCGAGCAGGGACTGTACCTCATTTTTTTCGTTCTCTGTGTTTTCAATTTCTTCTTCAAGACGCTTTATTCTTGTCTTTCTTTTTCGTTCGAGAGATTCACGCTCTTTTCTGAGCTGATATTCATTGGGCTTTTTTTCTTGCTTTTCAGCTTTCTGAACGGGGGCAGTCAGTGATAATGCATAATCGTCGTAACTGCCGTCAAAAGAATTGATTTTTCCGTTTTCAAGAACAAGGATCTTTGTTGCAAGCTTGTTTACAAGGAAACGGTCATGAGAAACACAGAAAAGTGTACCGTCATAGCCTTCCAACGCCTCCTCAAGCACTTCTCTTGATTCAATATCAAGATGATTCGTAGGCTCGTCAAGAACGAGCAGATTAGGCTTTTTAAGCATAAGCTCAAGCAGTGCGACTCTTGCTCTTTCGCCGCCGCTGAGATCGCACATTTTCTTATTTATGTCTTCGCCGCTGAATTTGAATCCGCCGAGATAACTCCTGAGCTCGGGAACCGTAAAAGACGGAAATTTATCATATACTTCTTCGAGAACGGTCCTGCTTGAATCAAGACCTGCCTGTAT
>CAZTFS010000030.1:0-21261 GCA_964613045.1 uncultured Eubacteriales bacterium | reverse complement strand
TGACGGTCAGACTGAATTTAAGATAATAGACGGTGCAGGACACATGTTTATGTCCGGCTATGATAAAATTGCTCAGAATTATTTAAAGGAATTTCTTACACAGAACGATTGATTTAAGTAAAAACATGAAAACTCCGTACCTCGTTGTACGGAGCTTTTTTTTGATTTGCAGTAAAGTAAAAAGATTGTATGTTCTGATTGTCGGACAGTCTTTCTGTTGTTTTTTCTCTTGCATTTTTTGTTTGGTGAAGATATAATAAAAATATATTGTACATTTATTATAATAAATTTACTTGAGGGCTGATTTTTATGGCGAATCTAAAGCAAAAAATATCCGACGGATTCAATACCGCTAAGACATACTGGCACACGCCTGCCAAGGGTAATTATATCCCTTATAAAGAGGTTTTGAGCATAGGTCTGGGCGGCTTCGGTGCTCAGTGGGTCGTTCTGCTGGCATCTTCCATAAGTCTTAGTGCAAACAACTACATACTCGGTGCAAGCTTTCAGATGGATGGTATGCATCTGCAGACTATGCTTATCGTTGCAAACCTTGTGGGTATTCCTCTGGGCATTCTGCGTAATTACATTTACGATAATTCCCGCATGAAGGGCGGCAAATTCCTGCCGTTTATAAAGCATACGGCACTGCCCACGGTAATTACTTCGATAATGTTCGTCTGGCTTCCCGTCGAACACATGACCTATATTCAGAAAGCGGTTGCGATAGAGATATTGTATCTGCTTATGAATGTGTTCCTGTGCTTTTATAACGAATCATATCTGTTCTTACAGCAGATAATCAGCCCGAACACACAGGAACGAGTCAATGTAATGAGCATAACTCAGATAATTTTCTCGTTAGCTCCCTCTATTTCAAACGCTGTGATTCCCACCATTGCTCCGCTTTTATTTCCTCAGGGACTTGCAGATATAAGAACATATCGCTATATTTATCCTATTTTCACTATAATAGGACTTGTTTTTAACTATTTCCACTACGGCGTCAAGGAACGAATAATCCTGCCGAAAGAGAAACAGGAGCATATACGAATGGTCGATGCCATCCGTGAGGTGTCAAAGAATAAGTATTTCTGGATAATGAGCCTTGCTGGCTGGTTCGGATTTCTTGAAAATGCGGCAGGCGTGGTGCTTTCATGGACATTCGTTTACGGCAATGAAGGAAAGAACGGTGTCTATCTCGGTCTTATAAATACTCTTATCGGTAACGGTGCATTGTTCTCGATGATACTCGCTCCGATAATGATACGGCGTTTCGGCAAGCGGAATCTGCTGATCGGAAGCAACATTATGAATGTGGTACTGCTGACAATATTCTATTTTGTGTACAAGAATCCCGTAATGGTCGTAGTAATAAGCTATCTTAACAATTTCGTCAGCGTATTCTATAATATTTACTATCCCGGAATCACTGCCGACATGCGAGACTATCATCAGTATAAGACGGGAGTTCGTATTGACGGACTTTTCGGTGTCGTGGGTATGCTGGGCACGTTTATAAGCTTCGGAACAGGCTATGTGATCCCATGGATATACAACAAAATGGGACTCTATACGGATTATTCGGTGCTTTATAATGACGAGATACGAAACAACCTTATCGGTGTTCTTCTGATAGCATCGGCGATAGGTGCGGTCGTCAACGTTATCCCGTATCTGTTCTATGATCTTACGGAGGAGAAGCACAGAGGCTATGTAAAGGTTCTTCGCATACGTGCAATGCTTACGGATTACGTAAACGGCGATCTTACCGATGAGGATCTTGTAAATGTTATGGATATCATTCATGCGACGAAGGATTGCGAAGGCAAAGAGAAGCTCATCGTGTCAAAAGATGCTCTGAGAAAAGCAAGGAAACTGCCAAATAAAACAGAAGAAGAAAAAGCGTACCGTGCTGAGCAGATAAGGCTCGCAAAAGATGAGATACGCCGTATCCGTCAGCTTAACGATGATATCGGCAATTCATCCATCGTTGTTGATGAGCTCAATAAATATTCTTCTCAGAGATACATCTCCATGCTCGAACGTGCAAAGGAGACTGCATCTGACGGCATGGGACATGTTTATAATGATGCGGGTGAGCTCAGAGCAATTGCAAAAGCGATGCCTCAAACCACTCAGGAAGATAAGGATATCCGTTCGGATATGCTGAATGAAGCAAGAATCAAAAAGAATTCGGCAAAAATTATAAACAAATACTTTGCAGACGGTGTCATTCCTCCCGACGAAAGTGAAATTGAGACTCTTGAAGCAACAGAAGGCAAGAAGATAACTCAGATCGTAATTGATAAAATGAAAATATCAAGGATCGTCAAACGCAGATCGCTTTATGAGCGTGCCGTAAAACCCTATACGGATGCTCAGAAACTTATAGAAACTGCACATAACTATACTTTCCTTGATGAGATTGAGGATAAGTATCAGACGCTTGTAAACAGTGAGAGCTATGCATAATAAGAAAATATGCACAGCAATCAAGACAGCAAAATAAAGGTATAAATAAGACTGCCGTATTCAGGGTACATACAATACCCGGAATGCGGCAGTGAAAATATCCGTTTGAATGTTTTTCGATTATCATTACAGAAGGGGAAGAATTTCTTTTTCGATAGTCTTTTTTCCTTCTGCGTCAAGCTCGCCGAAGGGATGTCTGCAAACGCCGAAGTCAAGACCGATCTGATTGAGAACTTCCTTTTGAGCAGGCATAAGACCGAGCTTGAAGAGAACGGCAACGATCTTATTTACGGTGTGCTGGATCTCCTGAGCTTCTGCAATTCTGTTCTGCTCGAAAAGCTCCTTTATCTTTACGAATTTGTCTGCCATAAAGTTGTATGTACTGCCGATACCGCCGTCTGCACCCATTGAAAGACCTGCAAGGAACATCTCGTCAAAGCCGTTGAGAGCGATCTTTTCGGGATATTTAGCCTTGACCTGCTCCATGGTGAAGAAATCGCTTGAAGTGTGCTTGAGACCGAAGAACTTGTCACTTGTGAAGAACTGATCAAGCTCCTTCATTGTCATTGTAACGCCCGTATTCATGGGGAAGTTGTAAACAAGCATGGGAATATTTACGCTTTCAGCGATGCGGTAATAGTAGTTTTTGATCTCATTGAAGGTAAATTTGTAGTAGAAGGGTGCAACGGATGAAATCGCATCTGCACCGACTTTTTCCGCATGCTGTGCAAGGTCTGTAGCCTCTGCTTCATTGAGTGAACCGATGTGAGCAATTATTGTTCTGTCCTCAGCCATTGATTTGACAAGCTCGAGAAGATATTTTCTCTCCTGAGCAGTCATAAGGAATGCTTCGGCTGTTGTACCGCCCACATAAAAGCCCTTGACACCCATTTTGATATTGTTCTTAATAAGCTGTTCGAGAGCCTTTTCGTTGATCTTTCCGTTTGCATCAAAGGGAGTGAGCTGAGCTGTAAAAAGTCCTTTAAATTTGTTCATGATTTATACCTCTTTTATATTATTTCTATTTCTTTCGGTACACTGAAAACAGGCTCTTTGCCCTCTTCGAGAGTTACCGTTATTATTCCGTAGGGGGAGGGGATCTGCACCGTTGCGTATTTCAGCCCCAGAAGTGACGGGTCAAAGCTGATTTTTTTGAAATTCGGCTTGACCATTTTAAATCCTGTAAGTGCCAGCGGCAGTGAATACAGGAGAGAACCGCCCCATGCATGGCTGTGATCGAAGCTGTAGGTGGGTTCGGGAGGAATAAAGCCCTCTGTCAGACCTTTACTGCATTCCTTTACAGGCTCTTTCCATTTTTCTGTTATATCAAGAGTGTAGTCATTTCGCAAGCCGTTTCTGTAAACAGCTTCAAGCAGATAATGAGCAAAATATGCCTGATATTCACCCTCGATCTCATCTGACATGATGCGGTGAATCAGAGAAATGCACATTTCCTTGTCGCAGATACCGAAATATGCGGCAAGAATGTTTGCATGCTTTCTGTAGTATCTCTTATCTGTATTCTGCGGCATGTTGTCACATAACAAATGCTCGGCTGTGGGAGTGTTAAGTCCCTCAAAATACATCTGCCTGTCCTTGTCAAAAAGCACCTCATTGACTGCATTTCTGAGTGACCGAGCTTTCTGAATGCAACTTTCGCTCATGGCGTTTTCAGCGAGTATGCTGAATATCTCAGCCGCTTTCTCAAGAGCACCGAAATAAAACATGTTAAGGCAGGTCTGCCCCAGTGCTTTCGGAGGATGGTGCAGAGAAATCTTATCAATATACAGCCAGTCAATAAACATGTAGTCGGGGGGATTTTCGATAATACCGTTGCCGCCGATATATGTATTGAACAGGTCAAGGAGCATGATAAGTGCATCCTCGCATTCCTCGAGCATTTTTCTGTCACCGGTAAGCATATAAACATCGTACAGCATCAGCACCCAGATAAGGCTGTATGTGGTGTGGAACATTCTGCCGCCGTTGTTTCTTATCAGCTCGGCTGTCCTGATAATATCGAATTTCGCCAAGTCCATATCACCGAAGGAAAATGCCGTCATAAGGCTTTCTATGTAATAATCACCTGTGCAGGCAAGCGGCTCGTAGTGGCAGGGACTGTCAAGATGAATATGCTGTCTGCAATATTTAAGTGTGTGAGTACACACATCAAGAACAAGGTTTATGTCTTCATCATTGGTTTTTGTTTCGGCACATATCGGAGCAGGGTAGCATACCGCAATGACTTTCGGCTCAATAGTGACCTCACTGTCAGAGAAATTTTCGACTTTCAGCTTCAATCCGCCGATACTGTGAATTTGCAGACCTCTGTACTCACCGTCTGAATCAAAAATGAATCTTTCGCATCTTGAACGGTGATCCGCTTCCAGTTCAAAATCGGTAATTTCAATTTTTACCTTGCCTTTTGCTTTTACCGACAAGCCTAAAATTGCCGCATAGATCCGGTTATATTCAATTATTGTTTCTTCTGTTTTTCCGGCTTTCACCGTAAACGAATCAAAAGCAGGAACTATCAATTCTTCCGTAAGCTGAGGCAACGGAGCTGTTTTTGTATGCCATATATTCGGCACAGTCTGAGCTTCTGACAGGTCATCGGCTTTTATGCTGCCGTCATATTCAAAAGGCTTTGTATACGCACCGTTTCTTCGTGCAGACCATGTGCTGTCGGTTGATATTACGGTCCTTGTGCCGTCTTCAAAGGTTATTAAGCCTGCGAGCATAAAACCGCCGTGCCCCTGAGAATATTCATAAATTCCCACGGGACCCATTCTGACACGTGCATAAAGATCAATTCTGTCGGTATCGTGTTGCAGGGTCAGTTCGCTTGCATAGTGCTGACCTCTCGGGAAGTCATTGCCCAGAAAGTCACCGCCAACGGGAACAGGTCCTGTTGCAATGATTTTTCCGTTAAGATAAAGGTCAAATGCTGTGTCACCGCTGAAACGAATAAATATATCCTTTACTTTTTTAGAAAAAACGTATTCCTTCTGAAACTCGGCAACACAGTAATTGCAGTCGGTTTTTTCGGACATGGCACTGAAATTTGTATTCTGAAAATCGGGATAGATATCAGAGGATAGCCATATCCATTTTTCGGGCAGATTCATCTTTTCACCTGCTGACTTTTCTTTTTTTTGTTCTTATAATAACATAGATAGTATGAACAGTCAAATAATAATTGCCGTTTATTGAATTACAGCTCTGCGGCATTTTTCAGAGCTTCGGCTGAAAATGAAGGTATTCTTCCGAGACCGTCCGGATCTACATTAAGAAGATAATTTATGCCCAGAGAATTGAGTTTTTTTCTTCTTTCGGCTATCTCTTCGGCTGTTATTCGGTTCTGGTCGTAATATTTGTAACCCCATGAGCTGTTGAGTGTTCCTGCCGTTTCGTACAATCCGTAAGGGGAGGATTTGAAACCGTCAATACTGTTCGGATCCGGAATTTCCGATCCTTCGGCAAGCTCTGTCGGGTATTCATTGTCTCCCAGTGAAACATAGTCGTAAGCACCGTTGCCGATTCGTGAATTGATAAGGCAATCGGGCTGATATTCTTTTACAAGCCTGTTTAATTCAAGACTCTGTTCCGGCGTTATCGTGTGTGGAACGTCAAACCACATAAGGCACAGCTCGCCGTAGGATGTCAGCAGTTCTTTTACCTGTGGCTTTATTTTTTCTTCAAAGCAGATTGAAAAATCCTTTTTGCTTCTGTCGGGGAAATCCCAGCTGTTGTCCCATGAAACACCCGAACAGCCAGAAAATTTATCGTAACCGCCGCCGTGCGGATGATGCCAGTCAAGTTCCTGTGAATAATACAAGCCGAATTTCAGTCCGTATTTATAACAGGCTTCGGCAAGCTCTCCCACAACATCTCTTCCGAAGGGGGTTGCATCGACCACATTGAATTTGTCTGCATGAGATCTGTACATTGCAAAGCCGTCATGATGCTTTGACGTGAATACAAAATACTTCATACCGCTGTTCCTTGCAAGCTTTATCCACTCATCTGCATTGAAATATATGGGATTAAAAATTTTTGCAAGTTCACTGTATTCATCGTTAGGAATAGGCATATAACTCTGTATCCATTCCGCATAATCGAGAACACGTCTGCCTTTCCATTCACCGCCCAGCAGGGAATATAATCCCCAGTGAGCCATCATTCCGTATTGAGCTTCTTTGAACCATTTTATGTTATTCATAAATTTCACCGTTTAATGATATTAAGTGTGCAATAAATAATTGCGGATTCGGAATTTTATTCGTTTTGCGTTTTACACTTATCGTTCATTAAAAAACAAAAACGGGGGCTATATTGAAACAGCCCCTTTCACGTTTATATATGATAAAGGTTATCGTCCTCATAATCGGGCTCGGTTGTAAGATTGATACCGAGCTTTCTTAATATAGTGCTGTCTCTGCTTGTAAGGATAACTGAGCAGTGAACCTCACAGCCGGCAAGCTGAGGAAGTGCTTTAAGTGCTTTTGCTGCGTTTTCATTTGTTGCGGCACTTACCGAAAGAGCAATAAGAACTTCATCAATGTGAAGACGTGGATTCGCACTGCCTAAGTAATTGACCTTAAGCCCCTGAACAGGCTCAATAAGGCTCGAGGGAAGCAGAAGCATATCGTCATCAATATCCGAAAGATATTTAAGTGCGTTAAGGATAAGTGCAGCCGTTGCACCGAGAAGATTTTTAGTTTTGCCCGTAAGAACAGTACCGTCCTTAAGCTCGATTGCGGCGGCAGGAGCATCGGTTTCATTTGCGATCCTGTCTGCTTCGGAAGCGACTTTTCTGTCCTCTTTTGTAACGCCGACCTTGTTCATGAGCAGTTCTATTTTTTCAATTTCCTTTGCGGTATCAGAACCCCTTCTGCGTTCGCAGAGAGCAGTGTAATATCTTCTGACTATTTCCTGTTTTGCGGCGTAAGAGACGGCATCGTCATCAAAAATGCAGTTACCTGCCATGTTTACACCCATGTCTGTAGGTGATTTGTAGGGTGAAGAGCCGTATATACGCTCAAAGATGGTATTGAGAACGGGAAAGACCTCAATATCTCTGTTATAGTTAACTGTAACTTCGCCGTAAGCTTCAAAATGGAACGGATCTATCATGTTTACGTCGTTAAGATCAGCGGTGGCGGCTTCGTAAGCAAGGTTTACAGGGTGGCTCAGAGCAAGATTCCATATCGGGAAGGTTTCGAATTTCGCATAGCCGGCGTCGATGCCCCTTTTGTGCTCATGATAAAGCTGAGAAAGACAGGTAGCCATTTTTCCGCTTCCGGGACCGGGTGCGGTAACAACAACAAGTCTGTGAGTAGTTTCGATATAATCGTTCTTGCCGAAACCGTCTTCAGACACTATCTTCTCTACATTTGAGGGATAGCCTTCGATTCTGTAGTGAATAAATACGCTCACTCCGAGACTTTTAAGGGTTGAAATGAATTTATCGGCAGCCTCCTGATGGCTGTATTGGGTGATAACAACAGAACCCACATACAGTCCGACTTTTCTGAAAAGGTCAATAAGGCGGAGAACCTCAAGATCATAAGTTATATTAAGGTCGCCTCTGCGTTTGCGGCTCTCAAGAGCACCGGCACTGACTGCAATGACGATCTCAGCTTCATCCTTAAGCTCAAGAAGCATACGCAGCTTGCTGTCGGGCTCAAAGCCGGGAAGCACTCTCGAAGCATGGTTATCGTCGAAGAGCTTGCCGCCGAACTCCATATAGAGCTTGCCGCCGAAGTGTGCCATTCTGTTCCTTATCTGTTCGGATTGCATTTTGATGTATTTGTCGTTATCGAATCCCTGCTTAAACATTTTACATTACCGCCTTAAAATAATTCTACAGAATATGATAGCAGAATATCAGTTTTTTTTCAACATAATTCTTATATTTTTTATTGAATATCTATTTTTACACCGTTGACTTCAACAGCATCATTTACACATATCATTATGTACTTGACACCGTTAATTATCTGAGTTGAAACAAGGTCTGTTCTCTCGGGATTAACTTTGATCGAAACATCCGGCATGCTGACCTGAAATTTTTTAACGTCAACAATGCTTTTCGGCTCAATTTCGGCATTTTTTCCGAACTGCTCGTCAAATTTCTCACCGAACTGCTCGACCTTTTCTTCTGCCACACCGCAATACTCAAGCACTGTTTTCAGATTGCTCTTTGACAGCTTAAGGGGTTCTTCCTGCTTTGTGTCCTTATGCTCCTGAACCATTTCGGCAATCTGATCGTGAACGGATCTTACGACCTGAAAATCGCATTCCCCCTCGAGAGTTTCTCTCAGACACGAATCAAAGGTATCCTTCTGTTCGGGGGCAGACATGGGAAGATCCACGTTGAAAACACTCTGAATAAAAGACGGGTGAACGTCTGCCACGTTTCGGGTATAATAAAGAGCGTTGTATATGTTTGTTGCCCTGTCATCAAAAGTCGGGAACATAAAGCCCATTTCGGGGGCACCTAACATGTTATGCTCACCTATGGCACGGAAAGTACTGTCACTTGAACGGAAATAAAGACCTGCTTTAAGAGGCTTTACGGGGCACACGCAGCACATGATGTATGAGAAAACTTCAGTTGAATCCTGCTTTTCTCCGTCCTTTGAATAGGAATAAACGTCATAGTTGTCGCTTGCAAGGAGTATTACGAAGCTGCCCTCGATATGAGCATTTTCCGCAATCGTTTCAAACAGCTTTATAACGGGCTCTTCTTCATTGAGTCCCGTATTTTTAAGATTCATCAGCAGATGATGCTCTTCGCTTTCAATGACCTGCTGAGGAGTGAATGAAATGTCAATGAGATTTGTTCCCATGCCGCCCGAAAGGACTTTTTTCATCGTACCGAGAAGCTTTTCGCTTTCATCCTCGGTGCATATTGACATGGGCTGTTCAAACAGCTTGACGATCTCTCTTTTTTCGTTTACAAGACAGCCCTTTATGCTGAAAATGCTGTTTTTGTTGGGTCTGAAACGTCTTTTTATTTCTCTTAATTCCTTATCGTTCATTATTTATTCTCCTTTTCATTTAATTTTTTTATTAATCCCGTACATCCGTCGGAAATGTCCCTGTAAGTCACATCAAAACGGTCTGAATACCAGGGATCGGCAACGTCACCCTTGCGTGAAGTAAAATCCATCATTTTGCAGACCTTTGAATCGGGATCGCTTCCGAAAATACGCAATGCATTCCGGACATTTGCGGAATCCATACATATAAACAGGTCATATTCGTTGTAATCGCTCTTTTTGAGCTGAACTGCACGTTTTCCGTCGCAGGAAATACCGTGTTTTCTGAGCTCTTCTTTAGCCGGCGGATAAACGGGATTACCCCTGCCGTTCCATATCTCCTCGGTGCTTGTGGCAGAAGACGAAACAATAAAATTTTGTGCTGTGCCCTGTTTTAAGAGCATATCCTTCAATATAAATTCTGCCATGGGAGAACGGCATATATTCCCGTGGCAGACAAACATGATCTTTTTCATAATTCTCACACTCCGACAGGAGTAACTATACCATAAAACCGGAAAAACTTCAACAGCCTAAGGTAAATGATTTTTGTAATAATTTTCTTGCATAATAATTGCCGACCGCAAAACGATCGGCATTATTTTTAAATATTCAGGAATTTTCTGAATGAAGTTATATAGGACCGTGCTGTTTCCTTGTCATGGCTTTCGGCAAAGATACGCAGTAACGGCTCAGTGCCCGAAAATCTGCATATAACAAAGCTGTCGTCTTCAAAACAGACTTTGCAGCCGTCTTCGTAGTTGACCTTGCTGACAGGGGCTCCGAATTCGGGTAATTTTCTCTGATTGAAAATAATGTCGTTTATAACATCCTTGTATTCGGGTGAAAATCTGAGATTGTCCTCAACCATAACGAATTTACCGAATTTATCTTCAAGCTCATCAATTATCTCAGATGCCTGTTTACCTGTAACGCTTAACATTTCCGCAAACAGGGAAGCGGCATATACCGAGTCCTTGCCGTGGATATGACCTCTTACCGTAAGACCGCCCGAAGATTCACCGCCGAGTACGGCGTTTACTTCATCAATTTTTGAGGAGATGTATTTAAAGCCTACGGGAACTTCATAGCACTTTTCTCCGAAGCTTTCGGCTATTCTGTCGAGCATGTGAGTTGTTGCCAGATTTCTTACAACGGGACCTTTCCAGCCCTTGTACTTGACAAGGTAATAGTACAGCATACAGAGAATCTCGTTGGCGTTGATATATCTGCCGTTTTTGTCGATAATTCCGAGTCTGTCGCCGTCACCGTCCATAGCAATGCCCAGATCGTAATCACCTTTGATAACTGCATCTCGGAGTCTTGAAAGTGTCTGTTCTGTGGGAGCAGGCATCATACCGCCGAAGTAAGCATCTTTATTAAGGTTTATGGTGTCAAGAGTGCATCTTGCCGTGAAGAAAATGACCTGCAACGGGTAAGTACCGGAGCCGTGCATTGTGTCAAACAGCACACGCAGTCCCTTTGCTCTGAGTGCCTCCATATCAAGCAGATTTATGATATCATCAATAAACTTGTTGAAGGGGGAGTGCAGGTAAACAACTCTGCCGTCATTTACTGCATCATCAAAATTGCAGTACGGTACGATTTCTGTTGCTTCAATAAGCTGTTCAAGTCTTTTGGTTGTTTCAAGGGGAGCATCTCTGCCCTCGTCAACGATAAGCTTTATGCCGTTATAATTTGACGGATTGTGGCTTGCAGTTATCTCAATACCGTAATGCAACTGCTTGTCCTTAACGGTGTGCATAATAAGAGGGGTGGGAGCAGAACGGTTGAGAAACCATACCTTTATACCACCCTCGGCAAGAGTTTCAGCCACCCATTTTGCGGCGGATTCAGACAAAAAACGTCTGTCATAGCCGATAATTACAGGCATTTCGGTTTTGTTTTCTTCTCGGGCAAGCTTAAGTATTCCGAATGCTACCTTGCGTATATTTTCGCATATAAAATCTTCACCGATAACGGCTCTCCAGCCGCCTGTTCCGAATCTGATCATTTGTGCACCTGCTTTAATTTGTTTATACTATTTTTTGATCGATCTTTATTATATATGTTTCAATATTTTTTGTCAACAGCACGATCCGCAAATTAACAATTTAAATTTTAATAACGTGCCGCAGTGATGCTCAATTGTTATTCGCCGAAAACTCGGCGATGCATGATAACACCGTGCCGATAAAACTGCCGAGCGTCCTTTCGGACACTCGGCAGGCAATACTGATTTTTAAGCTGCTGTGGTAAATGCTGAAGTAAGATATTCGGAGGTTGCGTAATCCATCCATGCATTCATATATGCTGATGATTCCGGATCGCTGCCGAGATCGTGACCTGAATTGGGGTAAGAAACGAATGCATGCACAACGTTTCTTTCTTCAAGTGCAGTTTTAAGAGTCATTGCGTTGGAGTAGGGAACCATCTGATCCACCTCGCCGTGACCGAATGCTGTGGGAACTGCAGTGTCAACATAAGCAATGGGGGATACGGCTAATATCTCCTCTGTGTACTCTTTGTAGTTCTGCTCAGTAATGTCAAGACCTGTTGCCCATGAAAGGAGCATTGCAACATCATCATTTGAAATATTGCTGTTGTAATCGGTCCAATAATTGGGGTCTGTAAGATCGGTGGGTGCACAGTAGCTTACAACACCGACAGGCTTGATAACAGCTTCATCAGCTCTTGAATATGCATAGAGAAGTGAAAGATGTGCACCTGCCGAACCGCCCGTAAGAACCATTTCGTCAAGAGTGACCGCTACCTGAGAAGCCGCAGACTTGATTGCGACAAGAGATGCGGAAATATCATCAAGAATGTCATACATGTTTACGTCTTCAGACAGATATCTGTAGCTTATCGATGCACATGCATAGCCATGAGCAACAGCATATTCTTTTGCAGCTTTTGTGTAGTCTTCTTTACTGCCGCCTACCCATGCACCGCCGTGAATGTACAGAACAAGACCCATTGTGCATTTTGAATTTGTCTTTGGTATGTAAAGGTCAAGAAGATTGCGTTCGCCTGCATCGCCGTAGCTTACGTTTTTGAATTCGATGTAATTGTCGTAGATAGTATAGCTGTACTCTGCAACAACACTGTCACCTGTGTCAATATCGCCATCTTCATTCTTTGAGATGTCACCTGTTCCGCCGAAAATTGACAGAATCAGCAGAATAAAAGTCATCAACATGGAAATTAACTGTTCAAACATAAAAATACCTCCATCCGGCATACTGTAATTTTATTATAAGCAAATTAATTAAGTCAAGCGAAATTCCTCAGTCACGGAGATTATATATCGGTTTTTTTACTTGAATATTCCGTTGCTGAAATTTGATGTTGTTTCAACGTAAGTTGCATAGTTACCGCTGACTATCTTTGTTGTTCCGCAGTAAACATTTTCAAATGTTACCGTATTGAAGGTAGTATTTGCCTGAGTAGAATATACCTTACTCTTAACACTGTTTGAATTGTAGTAAATATTCTTAAATGTAATATTGCTCATTGCTACGCCGTTAGAAAGACCTTCAACTGCGTAACAGCTGATAGCAGCAGCATCATTACGGTAAATTCTGATATTTTCAAATGTAACGTCTGTAATCGTGTTTGCACGCTGATTACACTCAGTAACCATGATGCCGATAGCGGCGATCTCATACTTACCCCAGGTAGCATCGTGGCAGATAACTGAACAATTCTTGAATGTAATATTGTCTATGGGAAGATTTGCTTCACCAAGGATACCGAATGCTCTTGCTTTACCTGCCCAGGCAACGCAGTTTGTAACTTCGATGTCGGTTGAGTAGCAGGAAGAAGCGTCTTCACCGCCGAGAGTCTTGACTGCAAACAGGTCGTCACCGGAACGTGCGAAGCAGTTGTCAATTGTAACGTTCTGTGAGTTGCAGATATCAAATGCATCTGCATTAAGACGGTAACCGAAAATATCAACGTCCTTGATTGTAACGCCGTTAACTCTGTAAGTTTGGATAGCCCATTCAGCAGAGTTGATGAGCTTGATACCGCTGATCTCAACATTGCTGCCCCAGGACAGTACAATGCCTTTTCTTTCCATTCTGTCAAGGTCTGTAAAGTCAACAGTGCCGTAGCCCATGATCTTGACATTTGTAACACCTGAACCGCCGCAGAAGGGGTATCTTGTAAGTCCGCCGATACCTGCACAGTCTGTACCTTCAGAATAAAGATCTGAAGCACTGCTGATATCCTGCTTGTTTGCTGCCGCTATGTAACAGCCTTTCTTAAGGTAAACAACGGTATTTGATGCTCCCGTCATGGGAAGATAGTAATTTTCTGTACCGTAGTTGTTTATATATCCCTCGCAAACGATAACGCTGTATCCCTGAGCCTCGAGCTCAGCTATTCTTGCATCGTCGTCTACTTCTTCACGGACAAAGAGTGTATATGCATATCTCTGGCTTTCGCTGTTGAAAAGGAATGTGTAGATGCCGTAGCCCGAAAGCTGAGCAGTCATGACGCCGCCGGAAACATCTGCTGTAACCTTTTCGGAAGCAGTCATATAAACAGCATTTGAAATTTTAAGATCAGCAGAATTGAGCTTGATCTCAAATGTGTTATCAGCCATATCCTCAGTAATATAAATTTCGGAGAATGAATGAAGTGCACCGTTTGTTTCTTCGCTGTATACCAATGATGCGTAAACGGGAATTGATGTGTCCTCAATTACAGCTGTGTAGTACGGTGAGATAACCACGCCGTTTACATCTTCATAGCCCTGACATGAGCCGTACTCGTCATTATCGTTCTTGTTTGCTCTTGCAGTAAATGCCGCTGTTGTTATACCGTTTGCCGCAAGAGTCTTAACTGCCTCTGAGGGATACTGAAGGTATGTAAACTCAAATACCTCGGGAATGTTCATTGAATCTCTTACGCTTATAAGATAATCATTTGCGTAAGCGGCAAGATATGTATCAACTTCGGCAATAACACTTGCATCTGTGCCTACTTCATGTCCCTTGTTTTCATAAGTGATAAGCTTATGCTTTATGTTGTTGATCGTAAGAAGGGTGTCAAGCTCTGTTGCATTTTCATAAGGAACCGTAACGTCGGCTTTGCCGTGCACCAGAATTGTCGGAACTGCTGTAGCCGCATAATCAACAGGTGAAACTGCAAGAAGCTTGTCTGAGTATGTCTTTACATCCTCATAGGTGCTTATCTCTTCACCGATTGCTGTGGAAAGAATGTACTCAAGAGCACTTCTGCCGCTGTTGTCAGGCACTTCCGTATAATAGTTGTCCTTAATATCAGTTGCTGTTGTCCAGTATTCCTCAGCAGCAAGATTTGTAGGACCTGCATAGCTTATGACTGCGACAGGTGCGATAGGTGCTTCGTCAGCTCTTGAATAGGAATAAAGGAGTGAAAGATGTGCACCTGCGGAGTAACCGACCATGATTACGTTTTCTATATTTACGGCAACCTGTGCACCTGCATTTTTGATAGCATAAAGTGCATCGGTAATATCGTCAAGCAGGTCGTTCATGTCCGTATCGGCGGAAAGAAAGCTGTAGTTGATGGAGGCACAAGCATAGCCGTTGTTAAGTGCATATTCTTTTGCTGTTGATGAGTATGCACTCTTGTCACCCAATAACCAGCCGCCGCCGTGAACATAAAGGATAAGACCCATTGTACATTTTGAATTTGTTCTGGGTACGTAGAGATCAAAAAGAGTACGCTGGTCGTCATCGCCGTACTGTGCATTTTTGAACTCAAAATAAGTTTCGTTGATAGAATATGAATATTCTGTTTCGGCATGATCGTTGTTGTCGACATCATCCTTTTTGGTTATGTCTCCCGTTCCGCCGAAAATTGACAGAATCATCAGAATAAATGTCATCAACATGGAAATTAACTGTTCAAACATAAAAATACCTCCAAGCATTCGTTTATAATTTTATTATAAATATATTTCGGAATAAGTCAATAGATATTGTCAAATCCGGGAGTGCTGTAATTCGTGAACAGGCATTATTTTTTTGATGCTGATAGCTCTTCTTCGAAAAGCTCGGCTTCCTGTTCCTGCTGAATGTCATCAAAGGCAGACAGCAGAGGTTTTATGTCTTTTTTGCCCTTGATATTTCTGTCTGTATAGTTTTTGCTTATCTTTAATACTGTTCCCGACAGTGTCAGAACACCTATAAGGTTCGGCAGCATCATAAGACCGTTGAAGGTATCGGAGATGTCCCATGCAATGCTTGAAGTCAGAACTGAGCCTGATACTATCATGGCAACAAAAGCGATCTTGTAGATGTTTGCGGCTTTTGTGCCGAACAGATACTCAAAAGCCTTGACACCGTAATGTGACCAGCCGAGAATTGTGGTAAATGCAAAAAGAAGTATCGCTATTGCCACGAATTTGTCACCGTATTCAAAGCTTCCGATCCTGAATACAGTATTGAAAGCCTCTGCCACGATAGTTGCATCACTTTCCACACCTTCGGCAAGCATACCTGTTTCAAGGTCGATAACCCCCGAGGTAAGCACAACCATTGCAGTCATCGTGCAGATAACTATCGTATCTGCGAAAACTTCAAAGATGCCCCACATGCCCTGTCTTGCAGGTTCTTTTACGTCAGAGCTTGAGTTGACAATAACTGCAGAACCCAGACCCGCTTCGTTTGAAAATACGCCTCTTTTAAAGCCACATGTGACAACGTTCTTTATGCCCGTTCCCACGACACCGCCCCATACCGCTTTGGGTGCGAAGGCAGTTGTAAAAATAGCCTTAAAGGCATCGTCAACAGCTCTGAAATGATAAGCTATAACGATAAGTGAGCCTGCGATAAAGGTTATGACCATAAAAGGCACAATCTTTTCCGCAAAAACTGCGATTCTTTTAAGACCGCCGAGAATTATAAGACCGCCGAGCACCGTCAGAACGATTCCGATTATCAGAGAATATAAAGAGACAGAGCCTGACTCGGTGGAGTAGAGTGTTATTGAAGAAAGAGAATCTATTCTGAATGCGGATTCAATATTTGCGGCAATCTTGTTGACCTGTCCCATATTGCCGATGCCGAAGGAAGCGAGAATGCAGAATACAGCAAACATCACCGACAGGACTTTGCCGAGCCCCTTACAGCCCTTCTTAGAGCCGAGACCGTCTCGAAGATAATACATCGCTCCGCCGCACCATTCGCCGTCTTTGTTCTTACGGCGGTAGTAGACACCGAGCACGTTTTCCGAATAGCTTGTCATCATACCGAAAAATGCGGCTATCCACATCCAGAAGACGGCACCTGCACCGCCGGAGCATATTGCGGCGGCAACACCTGCGATATTACCTACGCCGACAGTTGCGGCAAGTGCGGTACACAGAGCCTGAAACTGGGATATTGATTTTTCACCGCTGTCTTTTTTGTTTGATCTGTCCTTTTTCAGCAGACTGCCTGCGGTATGCTTCCACCAGTGTTTAATGTGCGTTATCTGGAAGAATTTTGTCAGCACGGTCATAAGTATGCCTGTTCCGATAAGCAGAACAAGCCCCAGCTTGATCCATACAAAGTCGTAGATTACTTTGTTGATGTTCGTCAGAGTTTCGAGAAAATTCATTGTTTCACCTCTTGAAAAAATAAAAAAACACCATGAAAAAACATGGTGCATCACATTAGGGTAAAGTCAGGTATTTTTTAATCCGTCCTTTTGCCTGAGAGATTTAGAATTCACATTCTTTGCACCTTCGGCACCCGTTTTTCGGGATTCTCCGGAATTGCCATCCGCTTGCAGTCACGGTACCTGAGAGCGTTACTCCTTCGGGAAGACTGAAAAAAGTCTAATCTCCTGCAAACTTCATATGGCTATATTAAATTGAATATCATTTTATACCATATCGTATATAAAATCAAGGTGTTTTATAAAAAATATTCACTTCGGTTGATTATTTTTTTGCTTTGTGATATGATTATATAAAATAAATATGACAGGACTGTTGATAATATGAGAGATGAAAATCTTATTGAAAAAAAAGTTTCTTCTGAATATGTTTTTGACGGAAAACTTCTTCATGTCTATAATGACGTTGTGTCACTTCCCAACGGAAAAACATCTTCAAGAGAATATATAAAGCATCAGGGAGCTGTTGCCGTTGTTCCCGTTACCGACGATAATGAAATAATCGTTGTCAGACAGTACCGTTATCCTATCGAAAGAGTTACGATAGAGATACCTGCCGGCAAGCTTGATAAGGGTGAAGAGCCTCTTGCAGCCGCAAAAAGGGAACTGAGCGAGGAAACAGGCGTTGAGAGTGCGGATATAACCTATATCGGCGGACTTTACCCGTCGGTTGCTTATACGGATGAGATGATCTACATGTATATGGCGAAGAATCTTAAATACGGCGAAGCTCATGCTGATGACGATGAATTTCTCGATGTGGAGAAGATCCCCGTTGATAAATTCGTTGAAATGATAATGAACGGCGAAATTATGGACTCAAAAACTCAGGCTGCCGTGCTTAAGGTTGCCAATCTTCTGAAAAAATGAAGCCGATAGCGTATATTTATACTGATTTTAATACAAAATTCGGTATTCCGAGGCAAAGCGGAATGTGTGAGGAGCTTAAGGGGAAAATAATCTTTGAGCCCGAATACAGAAGGGAAGAGGCTTTACGGGGGCTTGAGGATTTTTCTCATATATGGCTTCTTTGGCAGTTCTCCGAAGCAGTCAGAGAGGAATGGTCACCCACCGTCAGACCGCCCAGACTCGGCGGTAATAAGCGTATGGGCGTATTTGCCACCCGTTCACCCTTCAGACCCAACAATATAGGTCTTTCCTGCGTAAAACTCGAGAAGATATGCTTTGATGAGGAAGAGTCACCCGTGTTGTACGTGTCGGGGATTGACATGATGAACGGCACACCGATATACGATATAAAGCCCTATGTTCCCGTTGCTGATTGCGTTCCCGAAGCCACGGACGGCTTTACGTCAGACACCAAGGATTACAGCATAGAAGTTGATTTTCCCGACGGGCTTATGAATATTTTGCCCCGTGAAAAAAGACGTGCGGCGGCAGAAATGCTGTCTCTTGATCCGAGACCCTCATATATTGATGATGAAGACCGTATTTTCGGTGTGGAGTTCTCGGGGTATGATATAAGGTTCAAAGTAGAAAATAATATCCTCACGGTAGTGGAAATTATAAAAAAATAAGCACAGTGTTGGGAGATACTTCGTAAAGAAGCTTTCTCCCGATTTTTTTTACATAAACTACTGCTTCATTCTTCACTTGTGCATTTCTCATCAAAGACAAGCTCATCATTTCTGACGGTGCAGACGTACCGTTTGTCTGCATTTATCTTACCTTCAAGAAGCAATTCGGAAAGCTTATCTTCGATGTTTGAACGGACTGCTCTTTTAAGCGGTCTTGCACCGTAAACTTCATCAAATCCGACTTGAGCTATCTTGTCGGCTGCTTCATCCGTGAAAACGATGTCGATATTCATCTCGGAAACACGCTGTCTGACCGTTTCAAGAAGCTTTGCGGCAATTTCACGGATATTTTCCTTTGAGAGTCTTGAAAAGACGATAATATCATCGATTCTGTTGATAAATTCGGGTCGGAAGGTGTTCTTCAGTTCACCCATGACAGCATCTTTTATCTTTTCAAAGGACATTTCACTGCCGCCTGAGGAAAAACCGAGTGCAGACTGCTTTTCTGTGATAAGCTTTGCACCAACGTTTGAGGTCATGATGATAACGGCGTTCTTGAAGCTGACTTTTCTGCCCTGAGAATCGGTCAGAATACCGTCATCGAGTATCTGAAGCATCATATTGAATACATCGGGATGTGCTTTCTCTATCTCGTCAAACAGAACAACGGAATAGGGCTTTCTGCGGATTTTTTCTGTCAGCTGACCGCCTTCTTCAAAGCCCACATATCCGGGAGGGGAGCCCACAAGTCTTGAAACCGTGTGTTTTTCCATATATTCGGACATGTCAAGACGGATTATTGCATTTTCATCGCCGAACATTGATGATGCAAGGGCTTTGCAAAGCTCCGTTTTGCCCACACCGGTAGGACCTAAGAAAATGAATGAGCCGATAGGTCTTTTCGGGTCTTTCAAACCAACACGGCTGCGTCTGATAGCCTTTGAAACAGCCGAGACAGCCTCATTCTGACCTACTATCCTGTTGTGAAGCTCCTTTTCAAGATTAAGAAGTCGCTGACTTTCTTCCGTTGTCAGCTGACTTACGGGAATACCGGTCCAGCTTGCAACGATCTCTGCGATCTCATTTGTTCCCACTTCTCCGGAAACATGGCTTGCTTTCTCTTCCCATTCAGCCTTGAGTTCGCTTAATTTTTTTGCAAGCTCCTTTTCCTCGTCACGGAGCTTTGCCGCTCTTTCAAATTCCTGTGAGTTTACGGCAGATGCCTTCTCGCCGTCAAGCTCTTTTATTTTGTCTTCAAGAGTTTTAATGTCTTCGGGGGGCGTAAAAGCTTTGAGTCTTACTCTTGAAGCGGCTTCGTCAATAAGGTCGATTGCCTTGTCGGGTAAAAATCTGTCTCCGATGTATCTTGAAGACAGCTTGACAGCGGCATAAATTGCATCATCGGTAATTTTCACCTTGTGATGAGCTTCGTATTTATCTCTGAGACCTTTAAGAATTTCCACAGCCTCGCTCTCGGTGGGCTCACCGACGGTCACGGGCTGAAAACGTCTTTCAAGAGCCGCATCTTTTTCGATATTTTTGCGGTATTCTTCGATAGTTGTTGCACCTATCACCTGCAGATCACCTCTTGCAAGGGAGGGCTTGAGAATATTAGCCGCATCGGTTGCACCCTCAGCAGAGCCTGCACCAACAAGGGTGTGTATCTCGTCAATGAACAGAATTACATTGCCCGATTTTGTGACTTCTTCAATGCAGTTTTTTATTCTGTCTTCAAAGTCGCCTCTGTACTTAGTACCTGCCACCATACCGGTAAGATCAAGGGATATTATTCTTTTGTCCTTGAGCAGTTCGGGGACTTCATTCTGAGCTATTTTAAGTGCAAGCCCCTCTGCTATAGCCGTCTTGCCCACACCGGGCTCACCGATAAGACAGGGGTTGTTTTTCGTTCTTCTGGAAAGTATCTGCGTAACTCTCTCTATCTCCTCCTGTCTGCCGATAACGGGGTCTATCTTTCCCTCTTTGGCAAGAGCAGTCAGATCTCTGCCATATTTATCCAGATTGTCGGTTTTTGAGCCCGAAGCTCTCGGTGCTGTGCCGTTAGTGCTTTTCGGAGCATCACCCGATACTATTCTGCTGATGTCGCTGATGATATCCGAAACGCCGACACCTAATTTTGCGATAATTTTTGCGGCGTAGCTCTGGGGCTCTCTTACGATAGAAAGCAGAATATGCTCAGTTGCAACAAGGGACTGACCCGAAGTGCGTGCAATAAGCATGGAAGTTTCAATTATATTTTTGCTTCTCGGTGTAAGATCGTCGGGGGACAGCTCTGTGGGCATTCCTATCCCCACGGAGCTTTTGACAGTATCTTCCACCTTCTGAAAGCTGATACCTCTTGTTGTCAGAATGGTTGCGGCAACCGAGGTAGTGTCTTTGAGTATACCCAGAAGCAGATGCTCGCTTCCGATGTAAGTGTGACCTAAGTCTTCTGCGGCATTGACAGCATTGTTGAGTGCTACATTTGCCTTTTCATTAAAACCTGTGAATTTGTACATAGTCTGTCAATCCTTTCGTAAAATCAGAAT
>CAZTFS010000029.1:0-21386 GCA_964613045.1 uncultured Eubacteriales bacterium | reverse complement strand
AAACCTTGCATCAGCTGCTGTTACTTTTCCATCGGAATTTACATCGCCTAATGATGTCTCTGCAAAAACAGAAAAAGAGCAACTTATTGTAAGAAGTAGAATCAAAAGAATCGTATGTATAATTTTTTTCATTTAAAAATACACGCTCCTTGAATTTATATAATTATTTTATATCAGAAATAACGATAAAACAAGCATTTTTTGTAATTTCAGCCAAGTGTTTTTTTAATCTCTTCTTTTCAACTTAACAATCTCTTTTACTGACATTAAATAACAATCAGAATTTGTATTAGGTCAATTCTCATTTTTCTTTTCAATGTCTGTTAATATACTATTTTTATTTCTTTTTTATTTAATAATGTTACCGTCGGAAGCTTTTCGGCGGTTTTTTTGCATATTGCACAAAATGCCGACAAAAGTTTATACAATAATTTTGAGTGAATTTTCTCAAAAATTTTATATATGGTTTTTTGCAGGCTTTTAAAAAATTATAAATAGATTTTCATATTTTTAATAGAGAATATACATACTATTACAACCGTCAAAGAATTATCCTCGGACGGATGTATTTTTTTAAATAAAAAACATTAAAGTGTTGACGCTCTGCTGAATAACTGAAACGATTTGGTCAACAGCAGATAATCATACAAATCTAAGTATAAAACTCATTTGTTTACAGATACTATGACAGCAATTTAAAAATTTAAGGAGAGAAATATATATGAAAGCAACAGGAATTGTACGTCGTATTGACGACCTCGGACGAGTAGTTATTCCCAAAGAAATCAGAAGAACAATGAGAATCCGTGAGGGTGACCCTCTTGAAATTTATACGGATGCTGACGGCGAAGTAATTTTCAAGAAATATTCACCTATGGGTGAGATGTCAGAATTTACATCTCAATACGCTGAGGTGCTTTACAGAGCAACCAACATGCCGGTCATTATTACCGACCGTGACCATGTTATTTCATGCATGGGTCTTTCAAAAAAGGACACCATCGACAGACACATCACAAAAGAACTTGAAAACATTATGGAAAATCGTTCCAGCTTTGTTGCAGGAACAGATCATCAGATGCTTTATCCCGTCGAAGGGCTTGACCGCAATGCGGCAATTGCCTACCCCATCGTCGGCGGCGGCGATGTTTCGGGTGCAGTTATACTTCTTTTCGGAGAAAACGGTACAGCTCCCACGCAGTCAGAGATCAAGCTCGCACAGGTCGCAGCATCATTCTTAGGCAAACAGACAGAAGAATAATTCCTCTGTTACGGTTTAACGCACAAATAATACACAGTGTTCTCACTGTGTTATTTTTTTAAAATTTTCCTTTACCGTTACGGCATAAACAATTTTTTTATGCAGATACTATCAACGAGACTTGAATAAGGAGTTGAAAACGATGCTTGACAGAATATCGCTGATTCTTGTTATTATAGGTGCTGTCAACTGGGGCTCAATTGGTCTCTTCCAGTTTGACATAGTATCATGGATCTTCGGCGGACAGGATGCAATTATCAGCAGAATAATATACACTTTGATTGCCCTCGCAGGTATCTGGTGCATTTCTCTTTTATTCAGAGAGAATGAAGTGCTTGTCAGACATTCTAACGACAACGATATGTAATACAAGTACACGAAAGCGGCGATCACTATTGCCGCTTTTCAATTTTATTTTGGTAAAAGTATTTACAAACACAATCCAATGCAGTATAATATCTGCGTAATTTGTCCGAAAGGAAATGATTAAATGTCAAAACCTCTTAAAGAAAACATTGAAGGTATCTATTCCCTGATGCTTACTCCCTTCAACGAGGATAAGTCCATCGACTGGAATACATACGAAGAATACTGCGAATTTCAGGTTTCGCAGGGTGTTGAACATCTTTTTGCTGTCTGCGGCAGTTCAGAAATGAAAGAGCTTACTCTTGAAGAAAGAATCAAGCTTGCTACTATTACCGCTAAGCACAAGGGTGACACAACTATCGTTGCAACTGCTAACATGGAAGCTTCCTGGTTTGCTCAGGTTGAAGAAGTCAAAAGAATGTCACAGACAGGCGTTGACGGTATCGTCTTCGTTACAAAGGGCTTCGGCAACGATCCCGACAGACTTGTTTCTTATATTGCTGAACTCAAATCATACACTGACCTTCCCGTATTTATGTACGAATTCCCCGGCATTCAGCCCCATCTCATCTCAGGTGAGACTTACGGCAGACTTGCTGAGCTTGGAATAAAGGGTATCAAGGATACTACCTGCACTATGGAAGGCATTAACGCTAAAATTGAAAACAAAGGCGATTCCTGTATTATCCAGGCTAACATGCCTTTCCTCTTTGAATCCTACAAAGCCGGTGCAAGAGGCGTTATGGCTACTCCCACATCATGCGGCGGTGCTTTCTTCCAGAGGTTCCACGAAGCTTTTATCAGCGGTGATATGGCTCTTGCAGAGCAGCGTTACAACGAAATAATCCTTCTCGACAACGCTATCGACTCCGGCTTTAACAACTCCGCAAAGTACCTTGTTCAGCTTCAGGGTGTCAAAAACTTCAAGCCCATCAACAGAGGTCCCAACGTACTTTCCGGTGCAAGACTTCAGTCTCTCAGATCTTTCTACAACTGGAGCGTTGCAAACGGCTTGATGAAATAAAATTCAACAAAAAAAAATCTAAGTCCTCCGAAAAAAAACGGAGGACTTTCTATGTTTTTTAACAAATTATTGTTTTACGACACCTTTTTTAAGAATTACATTTGCATAAAGTGCACTTTCGCCTGTTGCAACGATTGCATAAGCATTTCTTGCTCTCTCATAGAATGCAAATCTCTCAATTTCAGAGAAATTAACATCATCCTGATGAGCATCTGCAATTCTTCTGTACTCTTTCCAGATAACGGGATCAACATCGTCTCCCGGAGTGACCTGCATGAGCATTACGGGACTTTCAACATAAGTATCAAGGGGAAAAAGCTGAAGAACAGCATCAAGAAGCTCGGGAACTCCGTGACCGTCACAGCGGACAAGTTTTTTTGCATTTGATGCTGCCGGAAAATTGCCGTCACCGATGACGATCTCATCACCGTGTCCCATTTCATGAAGAATTTTTAAAAGCTCGGGTGAAATAATTGAAGGTATATTCTTAAGCATTGTTTTTGCCTCCGTAAATTTAATATTTATATTTTATCATAAATTTAAGCTGTATACAATATTTTTAGAAAAATTAAAAAAATAATTTTGTCAAAATTAAGCACAAAGCTCTTGAAAATAATAAAAAAAAGGAGTATCATATTTGTATAAGTTTATATTGAGGAATGTGCGCTTCTTTTTACATACAAGTGCCGGTTTCACATTTTAGGAGGATATTTTTTTGAGCGGAGATTTACATTGTCATACTAAACTGTCTGACGGTACATTAGGTCTTGAAGAACTTATCGCACTTGCCGCAAAACGTGGCGTCGAAACGATTGCGATAACAGATCATGATTGTCTTGCCGGTACGGTAAGAGGAAAAATTATAGGCGAAAGAAACGGAATCAAAGTAATTCCCGGTGTAGAACTTTCTGCTTTAGCCCCCGGAACAGGCAAAAATGTACATATTCTTGCCTATCTTTTTGACAGTCCTGACAGAATTGAGGGACTTTGTCACAGCAATGCAACGGCAAGAAAAAAAGCAGGTCAGTTCATGATGCTCAAGGCTGCAAAGCGTTATCCCATTGCAACAGATCTTATTATGAAATGTGCAACGGGTTCAACAAATCTTTTCAAGCAGCATATTATGCATGCTCTTATGCAGTGCGGCTATACACAGACGATCTACGGAGAGGTCTATGATGACCTTTTCAATCCGGAAAAGCCCATGAACATATATGTACAGCCCAAGTTTGCCGATGTTTTCGAAGTACTGAAGGCTGTCAGGGAAGCAGGCGGTATTTCCGTCCTTGCCCACCCTGCTCTTTACGATAATTTCGATATTATTGACGATCTTATTGCCGCAGGACTTAACGGCATTGAGATCTGGCATCCCACCTGTTCAAAGGAAAACGAGGAAAAACTGTACAATATCGCAAAAAAACACAAGCTGCTTATGACAGGCGGCAGCGATTTCCACGGTATGTATAACCACGGAACATGTTCCATAGGCGATTACGTTACACCGAAACAGCAGCTCAATGAGCTTCTTAACTATAAAACAAAAATCAAACGACAGCAAAAAAAGCTTGAAGCAATGGCACTCGAAACTGCGGCAAAGGGCTGACACGACTGTCAGACAGGAGTATTGTTATGCATGATGATTTTGACATCAAAATTTTTTCACCGGTAAAAAAGGCTGTTGATTCAGAGCCTGTAGTAATTGCAGACGAAATGAAGAGACAGGTCATTCTCGGTAATCTTCAGAAGGCAAAGGCTTTAGGCAAATCAATAGCTGATTTCTTCCCCGAAGCGGCAAAAAAAGAAGAACTGTGGAACATGGCAAAATGCTGCAACGTCACAGAGCTGGATCGCAATATTAAAGATCAGGCCATCATTCTTTCCGTTTTTGCGGCAGAATATTATCTGAATATCAGTCTGCCCGACACGATTCTGTCAACATCAGCACTGACAACACTTTACGACACTCTTATTGCTGATCTGCCTGAGCTCTACAATGATCTTCTTTCATCGACTGCATTTTCATTCTATTACATGAATGTTGACAGAAAAGCGGCTGATCCTGCAATCGTCGGAGAAACCTTTGCTATGCTCTGCGGTAATAAAGATTCAGAAGCACTGCGTTGCTACGGAGCAAATGTGTTCGATACAAGCATTGAACACTACAAAGAGCTCACAAAGAATATTGATTTTCAGTAAACTATAATTCCGTCGCCGTTGCTATCCGACAGCAACGGCATTTTGCATTCAGAGAAAAGAGGCGATAATGAATGGCAGACAAAAAGAAAAATCCCCACAACGGTCACAGACAGCGTGTGCGTGATAAATTTATGAGCGACGGGAATCTTGACAGCTTTGCAGAGCATAATATACTGGAGTTTCTGCTGTTTTATTCCGTTCCGAGATCAGATACAAATGAGCTCGCTCACAGTCTGATAGATAAATTCGGTTCACTGCGTGGTGTATTTGATGCACCTTACGAAGCTCTTACTTCTGTTGACGGCATCGGCGAAAACTCCGCTGTTCTTTTAAAGCTTATACCTGCTCTTGCCAAAACATACACAAGTCAGCAGACGTCGGATATAAAATTCATTAAAAGCACTGCAGATGCAGCAGCATATCTGAAGCCTAAATTTCTTACAATGAAAAACGAAGCTCTTCTTATGATCTGCATGAACAAATCGGACAAGATACTCAAATGCTCAGTTATAAGTAACGGCGGCATTGATTATACACAAGTTGATGTAAGAAACATCCTTTTTGACATCTTAAGCTGTCATGCAACGGAAATAATACTTGCACACAATCATCCCGGGGGGCTCTGTATACCGTCAAAAGGTGATGTTGAAATGACAAGAATGATCGCAAATACGCTCATCAACACAGGAACGACTTTCAGAAACCACATAATAATTGCGGATAATGATTATTTTTCATTTGCAGACCATTCAGAAATGCGCAAGCATCTCATATCTGAAACAAACAATGTTTTCATCGCAAACGAAAATGAGGAGGAAAATGATTGACCGGTCTTATTGATGTAGGCGGCGGCATGCGTGACATATACGGTTGCGGCGTGACCGACTGTTTTTTAGACAACAGAATTAATTTCGATCTGTGCATAGGCGTTTCGGCAGGCAGTGCAAATATGGCATCATTCCTTGCAGGACAGAGAAAAAGAAATTATCGTTTTTACGCAGAATACGCATCAAGAAAAGAATACATGAGCTTTGGCAATTATTTAAGAAACGGCTCATATTTTGATCTTGATTATATATACTCCACCCTCTCCGATGAGGGCGGTGAAGACCCTATCGACTACGATTCATTCAAAAAAAACAACAGCGATCTGCTGATAGTTGCAACAAACGCAAAAACAGGAAACTCGGACTATTTCGGCAAAGATGAGATCCGCAAAAATGATCTGTGGTTACTCAAAGCCTCCTGTGCTATCCCCTGCGTCTGCAAGCCTTTCAGTCATGACGGAAATGAGTATTTTGACGGCGGGATATCTGATCCTATACCTGTAAAAAAAGCCTTTGAAATGGGTTGCGACAAGGTCGTAATTATCGTACCCAGACCTGTTGCAGAAAAAAATCACGAATTTTCTCTTCTGATGAAACCGTTTCTTAAGAATTACCCTCAGATTCTTGATCTTATGGCACGCCGTCCCGAGATATACAACAAAGAACTGAAGCTTATGCAAAAATATATTGATGCGGGAAAAGTCATTCTGATTGCTCCCGAGAGCGACAAGGGTATCAATATGATAACCACCGACAAACAGAAGCTTACCGCATATTATCATAAAGGTTATAAAGATGCGGAAAAAGTTTTGGATAAAATAATTTAATTTCTGTATTGACATATTCATTTTAGTATAATACAATAAATAAAAAAGAAGAGAGGATCATATTTTATGCAAAAGACACAATGGTACAAGGACGCTGTATGCTATCAGATATGGCCCCGTTCTTTCTGCGACGGAAACGGCGACGGAATCGGTGACCTTGAAGGCGTACTCTCAAAGCTTGATTATCTTAAAGAGCTCGGAATCAACTGTATCTGGTTTTCCCCCCTTTACTGCTCACCCAACGCAGATATGGGCTACGATATTTCCGATTACAGAAATATTTCTCCCGATTACGGTGACAACGAGCTGTTTAAAAAAGTGCTCGATGAAGCACACAAACGCGGCATAAGAGTAATCATGGATCTTGTTGTAAACCACACCTCTGACGAGCATGACTGGTTTAAACAGGGCATTGATAAAAACAGTAAATACCATAATTATTATCACTGGCGTGACGGCAAGGGCAAAAAACGTCCCAACAACTGGTCTTCGCTTTTTGAGGGCAAGGCATGGGAATACAATGAGCAGAACGGTCAGTATTATCTGCATCTGTTTGCAAAGAAACAGCCCGATCTTAATATGGAAAATCCCGAAGTCCGCCGTGAAGTTAAAGAGATCATGAAATATTGGCTTGACATGGGAGTTGACGGCTTCCGTGAGGACGTTATCACATTCATCTCAAAGCGTGACGGTCTTCCCAACGGTCTCCCCATTCCTCAGGCTTGCGGTATGGAGCATTACATGGACGGACCCCGTATTCATGAATATCTGACAGAATTCAAGCAGGTTCTCGATGAATACGACTGCTTTGTTGTCGGCGAAGCACCCATGATGACTGTCAATAAGGCTCTCAAATACATTCAGGAAGGCCCCAATCAGGAGCTTGACATGATGTTCCACTTCCAGCACATGGAAGCTGACTGTATTTTCATGGATTGTCTGGCAAAGCCCTTCAGCCTCAAACAGCTCAAAGGTGTATTCTCAAAATGGCAGGACGGTCTCAAAGGTAAGGCATGGAATGCACTCTACATGGAAAATCATGACCATCCCCGAATTGTCAACCGTTACGGCAGCGTAAAATACAGAAACGAAAGTGCAAAATCAATCGCAAACGCATACATGCTCCAGTGCGGAACTCCATTTGTTTATCAGGGACAGGAGCTTGGCATGATAAATATCGATCTTCCCGAGGTTGAGGATTATCAGGATGTTTTCGCCGTAAATAACAGCAAGACACTTAAGCTTTTCGGACTTTCAGACGAAAAGATCAAGGAAAGACTCAAAAAGTCCAGCCGTGGTAATGCAAGAACTCCCGTTCAGTGGGACAACAGCGAAAATGCAGGCTTTACAACAGGTACACCCTGGATGCCCGTCAACCCCTGCTATAAAGACGGCATCAACGCAAAAGATGAGATGGCAGATCCGAATTCTGTCTTCAATCATTACAAAGCACTCATTAATTTCCGCAAAAACAACGACCTTATTTCAAAGGGTACATACAAAGAGCACTGCAAATCCAGTAATGAGCTTTATGTTTACGAACGTGTTTACAACGGCAAAAAGCTGCTTGTAATCTGCTCATTCTCAGAAAAATCTGTCAACTTCAAAGCCCCCACAGGCTACGACCTTACCGAAGGCAAAGCAATTCTCTGCAGTCATGAGACCAATCCCGTTTCCGCAGAAGGCTTCACAACAAGACCCTACGAAACAAGAGTTTATCTTTTTGAATAACCAATAATTATCACCCGTGATCATCTCGGTCACGGGTGATTTTTTCAGCCAATGAATAATGCAGAATTATTGATTAATGATATCATTCGTGTATCTGCACCGTTTTTCTGTTGCCTTACCGTACTGTATCGCCTTGGCGGGGCATCTGTTGATGCAGGAGGTGCAGTGAACACATTTACCCTTTGTCCAGACGGGCTTACCGTCAACGAGTTCAATTATATCTATGGGGCAGTTTTCGGCACATTTACCGCAGGAAACACATTTATCATCAGCATAAAACTTTTTCGTATTACGCATAAGACCGTATGCCGTCTGCATTACGACTGACATTATCTTCCCTGCTGCCGAGCTTTTGTATCCTCCTTTTTTGTTTTTTCCGATATCTTCAATTATATCAAAAAGGTCTGCTTTTGCACTTTTCATCTTTTCAGCAGCGTCCGTTTCCGTTGGCGGATTGTAAATAATCACATAATTATCGGGCATTTTAAGCTCATAAACGCAGTCAACATGCATCGAAACGGCTGACATTCGGTCACGGAACATCATATCTGCTCCTGCTGCAGAACCGCCGCAGGTTATAACGGCAAAGGTATAGCAGTCATCATCGGCAATTATATTCACATTTTCTATAAATTCGGATACTATCGTGGGAAGACCGCTGTAATATGCAGGAAAGACAAAGCCTATCCTCTCACCGTTCTTTATTCTGTAACTCATATTTCCCGATTTCAGAGCATGACTTATATCAACAATGCAGTCACATGTATTATCCCCTATCACAGTTGCTGCGTACAATGAATTACCGGTACCGCTGAAGTAAAATATCATGAAAAATCACCCTTTTACAATCTTTTGTCTCTAAGTATATCATAAAAAAAACCGTGTAACAATACATATTTGAAATCTAAACAAAAAAAGTAATGAAATCGTCCTCAGAGACGATTTTTTAGTATATAGGAAATTAATCACTTTGCGTGTAATTTGCTTATATCAAGAAAAACCTTAATCCCCCAAGATTCAGAGGGGATAAATAAATCGTAAGATTTTTTTCTTATTGACATAAATCATATCAAAGATTATACTGATCATATAAATTCAACAATAAACGAAAGAATGATATATTCAGATGCTTACCTATAAAATTGAAAAAAAGAGCAAAGAACCGTTATATGTAAGTCTTTACAGGCAATTGCGTGAGGATATTGCAGAAAACAAGATAACGGCAGGCACCAAGCTTCCCTCCAAACGCAGCTTTTCCGAACATCTGGGAGTCAGTGTTATTACCGTTGAGTATGCGTACAGACTTCTTGCAGATGAAGGTTATATATATTCCTCGGAACGAAGCGGTTATTTTGTCAGCGATCTTGAAAATGTTATACTTCCCGCAAACGACCGTCACACCGAATGCAGTTTGCAGGAAAACACATCTCAGACAGATACGGATTTCCCTTTCCCCACCTATTCAAAGATTGCAAGGCAGGTGCTGTCAAATTACGGTGAACAGCTGATCGTAAAATCTCCTCATAACGGCTGTACGATACTCAGAAATGCTATCTCGGATTACCTTTTCAGATACCGAGGAATTACAGCACCGCCCGAAAATATTGTTATCGGTTCCGGAGCTGAATATCTTTATGCCATGATCGTTCAGCTTTTAGGCAGAGATTCAATTTACGGTCTTGAAAATCCGTCATACGAAAAGATAAGAAAAGTATATGAGGCAAACGGTGCTGAATGTGAGATGCTGTCCCTTGACGACTACGGAATATCAACGTACAGTCTTAACTCGACTAATGCACGCATTATTCATGTCACACCCTACAAAAGCTATCCCACAGGTGTAACTGCACCTGCATCTAAACGTTTTGAATATCTTGCATGGGCAAAAAAGAATAACGGAATAATTATTGAAGATGATTTTGCTTCTGAATTCTCAGTAAATACAAAGCCCATAGAAACGATTTTTTCAATGAACAAGGACAGTAACGTCATTTATATAAACACCTTCTCAAAAAGCCTTACATCGGCAATAAGAATAGGTTATATGTTACTTCCCGATCATCTTGTCAAAACCTATGAGGAGAAGTTAGGCTTTTATTCCTGCACAGTACCTGTTATTGATCAGTATGTTCTTGCGGAATTTATAAACAGCGGCAGTTTTGAAAGACATCTGAACAGAATGAGAAGAAAATACAAGAAATCGGCAGATCCAGACAGATAATATTGCAAGAATAAAAATTTATGACGACAGCTATGCAAAAAGCTGAAAATTACAATATATTTAACCCGAACAGCAAGAAAAACAACCCTCGATTCTATTCCGAAACGAGGGTTTATCTGCAATCTGAAGATATTTTAAAAATGCCTTCTTTTAATCATATTGCAATAAATTATTCTTTTACAACAAAACCTTCAGCTTCTCTCTTTGCCGCAAGTTCTGTAACAATGCGTTCCTTTTCCTTGCCCGAAATTTTGTAGAAGAACATGGGGATCGAACAAAGAAGCATACTGATGCCGGGAATGATTGAAACGAGTGTAAACATTGCAAAACGAAGATTATCGGGCATTTCTGTTGCTGCAACAACAGCTGTGGATGAAAGCATCTGTTCGGGTTTAAGACCGATTACCATATACATGATAACGATGCCTGATGTTGCAAAAGCATTACCGATTTTGTTGATGAAGCCCTGACATGCTGCACCGAGAGCATTGTCACGGAAGCCTGTTGTAAGCTCCATGTAGTCAAGACAGTCGCAGATCATTGCAAAACAAACCGTATTGATAACACCGAGAGGAATGCATGAAATGATAATGAAAGGAATACATGCATAAAGGTTCATTGTGAACCATCCGACCAGAGTAGTAACAATACTTGCAACAAAACCTGCAAGGCAGGAAACGATGACAAGCTTCTTGTAGTCAAACTTTTTCATAAGCTTCGGCATAAAGAGTGTTGCACCGAAAAGACCGACGATCGAGCTTATCTGGAAAACTGTTTTTACGGTTGAAATACTCGCTTCAACAGCGGCAATTCTTTCAGCTTCCGTAACAAGTGTTGAAAGCTCGGGACCTATGTAGAATGAATAACGTGCAACATGAATTGCTGCAGCACCGATAAGATAACGGCCACAGGAAAGAACACCCATAAGAAGAACAAGAACAAGGGGTTTGCATGTAAATATACGCTTAAGCTGAGAAGGTTCACCGGGCTGACGCTTACGAACAGGCATCTTGACTCTCTCTTTAACACCGAAACATGAAAAAGCATAAAGAACTGAGCCGAGACCGACAGTTACAATCGCCATGATAAGGTATTTTCTCTTCTGAATGGTAAGAGCATCCATGGGCTCTGCTGAATTCTCGACAATTGCAGCCATAATAAGACCGACAACAAGGAAAAGAACTTCGGGAATGGCTGAGCCGATACTGTTGAAAATCTTACTGACGGAAATAACAGAGCTTCTTTCCTCTGAATCGGGAGTCATAACATTGGGAAGTCCCCAGAATGCAACGTCACCTACAGTGTAAAGCATACCCCAAGCAACATAAACGATTGCAGAATAGATCATCATCTGCGTTTTATCAAGATTCGGGCTGAGATACATAAGTATCGTAACAACTGCAATGGGAATCAGAGCGAATCGGATAAAAGGTATCATTTTTCCGCTTTTAAGGTTGCTGCGGTCAATAATCATACCCATAAGAGGGTCATTGATAGCATCCCATACACGTGCAAGAAGCATAAGCAACAATACAAACATCGGTGCGAGCTGCAGAACATTAAGGTAATAGTCACTTATATAGCTTGACATAAGTGCGTAAATCATACCCTGACCGAGACCTGCAACGCAGAATGCGGTCATTTCATTTTTCTGAACATATTTTTTTCTGTCCATTGGATTACCTCCCGATTTTTTCATTATGGAATATAATAGCACATATTTCTGTATTTTTCAATTGCTTTTTAAAAAAACAGCAATTTGTCATTAAAAAAAAACAGTAATTTGTCGTGATGCTTAACTGATGTTACACAGAGGCACCCATATGATAAACATCCGGACAAATTCCGGTTTATAAACTCAGAAATACTTCCCCTGTTTCAAGATTTTTCCACTCAAATTGTCCGTTTTCAAAAACGACATAGCTGTGAGGACTGTTTTCTTTGGGGATTGAAACAGAGCCGGTGTTCATGTATGTATAGGTTTCATGTATATTGATTTTCGGCACATGAGTGTGCCCGCAGAAAAGAATATCGCCTTCACCAAGAGGCGGTAATTTTTCTTCGTTATAATTATGACCGTGAGTGGCATAAATCAGCTTATTATCAACAGCAATGACGGCATAATCAGCAAGTACGGGGAACTGAAGCACCATCTGATCCACTTCGGTATCACAGTTTCCTCTTACACACAGTATTTTATTTTTAAGAGGGTTGAGCATTGCAATAACCTCTTTTGGTGCATAATCCTTCGGCAGATCGTTTCTCGGACCGTGATACAGGATATCACCCAGCAGAAGCAACCTGTCGCCCTCTTCCTTTTCAAATGCGTCCAACAGCATTTTACAGTAATATGCAGAGCCGTGGATATCAGATGCAATTACAATTTTCATTTTATCACTTCCTGCAAAGATTAAAATCATTATACCACACTGTCATTGCAAGGTCAAATACAAATATCCATAAATGAAAAATGAATAATAAGATAAAAAACTGACATACTGATCTCATAAGGGGTTGAAAAAATGATTGAACAAGACACAATAAAACTGCTAAGAGAATGTGATGCAGGCATTAAAATGGGAGTTACGTCAATAGATGATGTGCTGGAATACGTACATGACGACACCTTCCGTAAATATCTGACCGATTGCAGAAACGAGCATATCAAGCTTAAGGATGAGGTTCAGACTTGTCTTGATAAATATCACGATGAGGGTAAAGATCCGAATCCTATGGCAAAGGGTATGTCGTGGATAAAAACAAATGTCAAGTTATCCATTGATGAATCCGACAAAACCATTGCAGATCTGATGACTGACGGCTGTAATATGGGCGTAAAATCGCTTAACAAGTATTTGAATCAGTATGAGGCAGCCGATGAATTCTCAAAGGATATAACAAAACGACTTATCAATCTTGAAGAGAAACTCACCATTGATATCCGTTGTTTCCTGTAAGAAAACAGCCACCGACATCCCATAGAAATTCAGATGTCAGTGTTTTTCATATAATTCCAAAAGTAAATTCCTAAGTGCAGACGGCCTATAGCCGATATTATTCGAAACGGACAGAAAAAAAACCGATATGCTTTCACATACCGGTTTTACATATTTTTCAATTCTTTTATGCCGAAAATTAATTAAAGCACCTTTGCAAGAAAGTTTTTAAGACGGTCACTCCTGGGATTTGAGAATATCTCCTCGGGAGTATTCTCTTCGATTATCTTGCCGCCGTCCATAAATATAACTCTGTCGGCAACTTCCTTTGCAAAGCCCATTTCATGAGTGACAACCACCATTGTCATACCCTCGGCTGCAAGTGACTTCATAACGTCAAGAACTTCACCGACCATTTCAGGGTCAAGTGCCGATGTTGGTTCGTCAAAAAGCATTACTTCAGGCTCCATGCACAACGCACGAACGATCGCAACACGCTGTTTCTGACCGCCTGAAAGCTGTGAAGGATAAGCATCTGCTCTGTCCTCAAGACCGACTCTTCTGAGCAAAGCTCTTGCTTTTTCCTCAGTTTCAGCCTTACTCTTTTTAAGGAGCTTCATGGGAGCGATAGTCATATTCTTAAGAATATTCATGTTAGAAAAGAGATTAAAGTGCTGGAACACCATACCCATCTTCTGACGGTGATGATTTATATTTACCTTTTTGTCGGTTATGTCAACATTATTGAAAAGTATTGAACCTTCTGTGGGAAGCTCAAGCAGGTTAAGAGAACGCAAAAAAGTTGACTTACCGCTTCCCGAAGGACCGATTACAACAACGACCTCGCCTCTTCTGATGTCAGCATCGACACCGTCAAGAGCCTTAACCGCACCGCCGTTATAATGTTTTTTTAGTCCTCTGACACTGATAATATTATCGTTCACTGCGGCGAAGCCTCCTTTCGATAGTGCTGAATATCTTAGTAAGCACAATAACTGTTATAAGATAGATTATCGCAACTGCAATAAGGGGCATAAAAGCCTCGAAGGTACGGCCTCTGATAAGGTCACCTGCTTTTGTAAGATCCATGATACCGACGTAACCTGCAACAGACGTCTCCTTGAGAAGTGCAATGACCTCATTAAGAAGTGTAGGCAGTACAGCCTTTATCGTCTGAGGAATAACGATATGGATCATAGTTTGGATATAATTAAAACCAAGTGAACGGCCTGCTTCAAACTGACCGTTATCAATCGACATTATACCGCCACGGAATATCTCGGCAACATAAGCGGCAGAGTTAAACCCGAATGCAACAATTGCAACAATAACACCGTTTTGCTGTGAAACAAGGATGATGAAGTACCATATCATAAGCTGAACAACAACAGGTACACCTCGGATAACAGTAATATATATCTTACTGATACCGTTGAGCAGCTTCATCGTTTTGTATCCGAAACCGCCTCTGAGCTTCATAGATTCCTCATTCTTATCATAGGACGATCTGATAGCGGCAAGAATTATACCGAAAACAAGACCTATTATCATCGCAAAGAACGTGATGATAAGCGATTTTATAAAGCCCTCAACAAGCCATTTCCAGCGTTCGCCGTCAACAAAACAAAGAATAAATGTATCTTTAAGGTCAATTGCCCAAAGTTTTATATTTTCCAAAGTGATGCTCCTCTCACTTAAATTAAGAAGAGGGCGGAAGGATACCGCCCTCGGAATCACTGATTAAATATTCAGCGTAAAATTAAGCTGCAGCATCCTCTGTTGCAATATACTTAGCAATGATAGCATCGATAGTGCCGTCAGCCTCAAGCTCTGCAAGAGCATTGTTGATAGCATTAAGAAGCTGAGTATTTTCCTTAGCAACGCAGATAGCGTAATCCTCGTTAGTGTATTCACCGTCAAGGATCTTAAGACCTGCACTTGCTGCAACGTATGACTTTGCGGGCTCGTTGTCGATGATAACAGCTGTTACCTTACCTGCGAGAAGAGCCTGAACAGCGTCTGCACCTGTCTTATAACGGATAACATTCTCTGAACCGAAGCCCCATTCTGCTGCTTCTGAAGATGAGTAGATATCACCTGTTGTATCCTGCTGTACGCCGATCTTGATGCCTTCCTTAACGCCTGTGGGGTTGCCTTCCTCATCGAAACCTGTATAGAAATCCTCGAATGAAGCATACTCGCTGTCCTCAGGAACGATAACAGACTGGATTCCGTTAGCGTATGAAGTTGAGAAGTTAACGCTCTGCTTTCTCTCCTCAGTAACAGTCATACCTGCCATACCCATGTCAAACTTGCCTGTCTGAACGCCGCCTACGATTGAGCCGAACTCAACGTCCTTGATCTCAAGAGTCATACCGAGCTTTTCTGCAATCTTGCCTGCGATCTCAACGTCGATACCTGCAAAATCGTCACCTTCCTTATACTCATAAGGAGGGAACTCAGCGTTTGTAGCCATAACGAGAACGCCTTCAGTAGCTGTCATGCTGTCTGCTGATGCAGATACATCTTCATTTGTTGAGGTTTCTTCATCAACAGTTGTGTTTGTGCAGCCTGCGAAAAGTAAGCAAGCAGCGAATACCATGATAATTGCCATTAAAAGTGAAACAATTTTTTTCATTAGAAATTTGCTCCTTTTGAATTTATTTTTTTACGCTAAAGAGTATAACACATAATAATACGGAATTCAACTAAATTTTTGCATATAAATATAGTCAAATTCCGTATTCTACACTGTCATTTTTAATAAATATACATCTTTACTTAAGAAACTTGCTGTAACCCTTTCCGTACTGAACACATCTCGACACACGGCTGAGGGTAGCACTTGAGATATCAGTTTCTTCGATCACCTGATTGTAGGTTTTCCCTTCAATCAGCAATTTAGCAGCTCTGACACGCTGTGCCATCTGTTCTGTTTCCTTTACGGTGCAAAGATCATCAAATAAAGCCTTGCAATCTTCAACCGATGAAACCGAAACGATAAGCTCATAGAGATCACTGAGCATTTCTTCGTTTATCTTCTTATCTGACATGGCGATTCCTCATATATTCTCAAGTGACTTGCTCAAAAACGCCCTCATCTTTTCAGATTTAGGATTTGAAAAAACCTCTTCGGGAGTTCCCTGTTCCTCGATAACACCGTCAGCCATGAAGATTATCTTATCGGAAACTTCCCTTGCAAAGCCCATTTCATGAGTTACGACTATCATGGTGCTGTCGCCGTTTTTAAGTCCCTTGATAACCTTGAGAACTTCACCCGTCAGTTCAGGGTCAAGTGCAGAAGTCGGCTCATCAAAGCAAAGTATATCGGGATTCAGAGCCAGAGCTCTTGCAATAGCAACTCTCTGCTGCTGACCGCCGGACAGCTCACAGGGATAATTGCTTATTTTATCGGAAAGACCGACTCTTTCGATAAGTCTTCTTGCGTTTGCTTCAATCTCTTCATGAGTTCCTTTTTTCAGAAGCTTAGGAGCAAGCATAATGTTTTCAAGAACATTATACTGGGGAAACAGATTGAAATTCTGAAAAACAAGTCCGAAATGAAGTCTCTGTTCACGAATCTCAGATTCTTTCATGTGTTTATGAGATTTGCCGTCGTATATCTGGTTACCGTTAACGGTAATTGTGCCTTCCTCGGCAAATTCAAGGAAATTAAGACATCTGAGAAGAGTAGTTTTACCGCTTCCCGAAGAACCGATAATGGAAAGGACCTCACCCTTTTCAAGGGAGAATGAAATATCCTTGAGAACTTCTACCCTGCCGAAGCTCTTTTTTATATTTTTAACTTCAAGTACAGCCATGTTCTCACCCCTTGAAATAATCCAGTTTCTTTTCGATTTGCCTGAACAGAACTGTAAGCAAACCGTTGAAAACAAGATAGAATACTGCCGTATAGAACAACGGCCAGATAAGTCCTGCACTCTTTATATAGACCTGTGCACTCCAGATAACTTCATAAACAGCAATAATTCGGGCAAGTGAAGTGTCCTTGACAAGAGTTATTATCTCATTACTCATAGGAGGAATAATGCGCTTTATAACCTGTAAAAGCACAACCTTAAAGAATATCTGCGTTTTTGTCATGCCCAGCACCTGTCCTGCTTCGTACTGTCCCTTAGGTATGGATTCTATGCCGCCTCGGTAGATCTCCGAGAAGTAACATGAATAGTTGATAACAAATGCTATCAATACTGCAGGAAAACGTTCAAGACCGTTCCAACCGAAAAGAAGTCCGGGACCGTAGAACACGACGATAAGCTGAAGCATCAGGGGGGTTCCCCTTATTATCCATATAAATATTTTCATCAATGCACTTAAAGGCTTGAACTTACTCATTGAAAAAAAGCTGAAAATAAGTCCCAGCGGCAATGCAAACAAAAGTGTAAGAGCAAACAGCTTGACTGTAGTACCGAAGCCTGTAAGCAGATCTAATGTTACATTAACAAAGGTTTCCATATTTTTTCCTCATTACAGAAAAATTGAGGCAGAACAGCAATTCTGCCTCATAACTACATTTTATTTTTTATCAGAATGCAAGAGTAAGCTCGTACTTCTCAGCGAGAGGCTCAAGAACTGAAGTCTTTGCATCAACCATATACTTATTGAATTCAGCAGTTACATCTGAACCCTGTCTGAAGCTTACGCCGTAAACTTCGCTTGAAAGTTCGATACCCTTAGCAAAATCAGCATAGCTTGTGCCTTCACCTGTCATAGCGTTAGCCATTGTGATGTCAATAATACATGCATCTGCTGTACCGGCCTTAACTTCCATAAGAGCATCAGCCTGTGTAAGAACTGATGTAAATTTAAAGCCATTTGCTTCAGCCTCGTCTTCACCTGCAGAACCTGATTCAACAGCAAATGCAAGCTCCTTCATTGATTCTGCATCAGCGTAATCAGCAACCTTATCAGCAGCCATTACAACTACCTGAGCATTCTTAACATAAGGATCAGAAACGCTTGTCTTGAGTGTGATCTCATCAGTGATCGTCATGCCGTTCCAGATACAGTCGATCTTCTTTGCATCAAGCTCGAATATTTTGTTATCCCAGTCGATCTCAATAAATTCAACTTCAACACCGATGCTCTCAGCGAAAGCTCTTGCGAACTCTGCATCAAAACCTGTCCACTCGTCACTGCCGTCTTCCTTGTAATCCATGGGAGCATAATCAGTGATACCGACAACAAGTGTGCCCTTGTTCTTTATGTACTCAAGATCAGATGCAGCAGCAGATGAATCTTCGAGAACTTCGTTTGTGGACTCTTCTTCGTCAACAGTTGTGTTTGTACAGCCTGCAAATGCGAATACGAGCACAGCAGCCATAAGTAATGCGATAAATTTTTTCATTTTGAAAAATCTCCTTTCAGAATGTGCCTTCGGCACTTCAACGGTGATATTATACTTTAGCAAACTAAAGTTGTAAAGTGTTTTTTTAATATTTTTTTATTTTCAGCAATAATAACAAACAAAACAGATATATCCGACAATTAATTGTTGCATAATGATAAACCTCAATTTATCGGAATAATTCAACTTATTACGGAAAAAATACCTAAAAAGGAGCTGACTGAAAATGTCTTCACAGGATAAAGAATATGAGATAATGGCGAAAAAGGCATCTCCGCCTTCACCAAAACTGAAAAACATGCTGTTTGCTTTTCTTTTCGGCGGTGCGATATGCACATTAGGAGAAGCACTCAACTCTCTCTACACTTATTTAAAAATAGATGAAGAAACGATAAAACCGCTTGTTTCCATAACTCTTATTGTTCTTGCCGCAATTCTGACCGGCATCGGAGTGTTTGACAAAATAGCAAAACATGCAGGAGCAGGAACTCTTGTACCTATCACGGGATTTGCAAATGCAGTTGTATCCTGCGGTCTGGAATATTCTACCGACGGAAAAATTTACGGCACAGGTGCTAAAATGTTCACAATAGCAGGTCCCGTTATCGTTTACGGTTGCGGTGCAGCTAGCCTTTACGGTCTTATATATTATTGTTTTTTGTAAGAGATCCATTTTATATTATCAACCCTTGTCCCCGATCTTGAGGAATTAAGGTGTTACTTGTTATACAAATATCACTCAATTTACGAGTAATTCCATTATTACTATAAAAATTGCAGGGCAACGTATACGAGATACCGCACATGTCCTGAAACGTTAAAAACAGACCGCAAAAGCAGTCTGTTTCTGTTACATAGTTTTATTCAACTGAATGTGCATCAGAATTCGATCTTTGATGCGATATATACTTCCAGCTCGTCAATGGGAAGTCTTACCTGCTCCATTGTATCTCTGTCACGGACTGTTACACAACCGTCTGTTTCGCTGTCAAAGTCATAAGTGATACAGAAAGGTGTGCCGATCTCATCCTCACGGCGGTATCTTTTACCGATCGAACCTGTTTCGTCAAAGTCTACCATGAACTTCTTTGAAAGCTTCTCATATACTTCAAGAGCCTTATCGGAAAGCTTCTTTGAAAGAGGAAGAACTGCAGCCTTATAGGGAGCAATTGCAGGGCTGAGATGAAGAACAACTCTTGTATCGTTCTTTTCAGCGTCAATGACTTCTTCATCATAAGCCTCGCAGAGAAGAGCAAGAACTGTTCTGTCAAGACCGTAAGTTGATTCGATGATGAAAGGAATGTATCTTTCATTTGTTTCGGGATCAAGATAGTCCATCTTTGTTCCGCTGTATTCCTGATGTCTTGTAAGGTCGAAGTTTGTTCTGTTGTGAGTACCGTTGATCTCACCCCAACCGAAGGGGAAAAGGAACTCAATATCACATGCAGCCTTTGCGTAGTGAGCAAGCTTTTCATGATCGTGGAAACGGAGATGATCGGCAGGAATACCCAGATCCTGATAATACTTCATGCCGTAGTTTTTGAAGTAATCGTAAAGATCGGTATCTGTGCCTTCCTTACAGAAGGTCTGGAACTCCATCTGCTCGAATTCAATAGTTCTGAATGTGAAGTTGCCGGGTGTGATCTCATTTCTGAAAGCCTTACCTATCTGACCGATGCTGAAAGGAAGCTTTGCTCTCATTGTACGCTGAACATTAAGATAGTTTACATATTCGCCCTGAGCATTTTCGGGACGAAGATAAATAACGCTCTTGCTGTTGTTTGTAACGCCTCTGAAGGTCTGGAACATGAGATTGAATTCTCTGATATCCGTAAAATTGTGCTTGCCGCAGTTGGGACAGGGAATGGAATGGTCTTTGATGTACTGAAACATCTCTTCTTTTGTCATTCCGTCTGCATGTGCATTTTCATCAAAATCATCAATAAGATTGTCAGCTCTGTGACGCATCTTACATTCTTTACAGTCAAGAAGAGGGTCTGAGAAGGATGCTACATGACCGCTTGCTTCCCAGACTCTGGGATGCATGAGGATATCCGCATCAACCTCATAGCTGTTCTTTCTCTCCTGAATGAATCTTTTTCTCCATGTGTCCTTGACATTGTTCTTAAGTCTTGCACCCAAGGGACCGTAGTCCCATGTGTTTGCAAGTCCGCCGTAAATATCACTTCCGGCGAATATAAAACCTCTGCCTTTGCAAAGGGCTACAATTTTTTCCATGGTTTTTTCGGTATTATTCATTGATATAACCTCCGATTTAACATTCTAACAACTTATTTTAAATCAAATATTTTTAAATGTCAAGATTAAACATGTAATAATACGCAAGTTTGTTAAAAGTATAAACAAAGTGTAAATTCAAAAAAAATAAACTTGACAATTCCTGCATACCCGTGATACACTCGGATACGTTGTAAATTAATAAAAAAAGGAGGCGGACAAGAAATGATGAATACAGCTGTAATGCGAAACAGAGCCAAGCAAATTTTGTCCGTCACAATATAAAACAGCGGATAATACTTTGTCTCGGCTTTGTGTCGGGACTTTTTTGTTCTGATAAACAATAATTTGTCGAACCAATTGACAATGTACAATTTACAATCGTGCAGAT
>CAZTFS010000028.1:0-21611 GCA_964613045.1 uncultured Eubacteriales bacterium | reverse complement strand
GCAATCAGAGAGATGTTCAATAAAGCTTTGGATAACACAAACAAAAACACCGCCCGGGAGGACGGTGGAATAAAGTTTTCTTTGATGAATGACAATTCTTTTGAAAAGAATGTTGATAATATCATAACAATGACCGATAATGAAGCTGTTGAAAATAAAGAACAAGGCAATTTTATCAGGGTAAAGAATTATACTCCGTCTGTTATTCTTGAAAATGTAAAGGATGCTCAAAATTGTGAAGTTATCATCAGATTTGATGCGTTGTACCTTGCAACAAGAAAAGACGGTGTTCTTGACGGACATTATCATAATCTTGGTGCAGAAATTATGAAAAATCTGCCTGAATATATTAGTAATCCTGATGCTATTGTCAGAATGAACAACGGAAGACTTAACATTTTCGCTACAATGGCGACCGAGAAAGGAAATAAAGGTATCATTTCAATGGAAATGAATACAGTAAAGGACATCAATTCCAAATACGACAAATACAATCTTGTTGTTACAGTCTTTTCAGCAAATGACAATTACATCAAAAATAATTTGAAAAAATCAGGTATCAGTGTTGAATATATAAAAAAAGATCTATCGCAAGTTAATCCCCAACTGTATGAGTGGTTGGCAATTGTTAACGATAAATCTTCTGACACTAGTATATCACAGGATGATACACCTGTCAATACACAGTCTATGCAAAAAACTGAAAAAGATGAAATAAAAAAGAGTCTTCAGAGCATAGATAAAAAGTATATGACGGCCGTTGAAAACGGTGATATGGAAACTGCTCAGAAGTATGTTGACAAAGCAGCTGCTGATTCCGGGTATACCATTCGTGCATATCATGGAACATCAAGGGGAGACAGGGTAGGTAATGTATTCCTTCCCGAAAGAGCAACATCAGGTCCGATGGCGTTCTTTACAAGCAGTAAAGATATTGCAGAAAATTATGCACGTGATAAGGCTGATACGTCAATTTCTCATGACGAGATGTATGACGATTATACAACACAGTTCAGAGTGATTCATAACGGTGAAAATATATCTGTATCTGATTATTGGAGTAAGCTGCCATTTTCAAAGAAGCTTGAAATCAAAGAAAAAGCAAAACATGTCACTTTTGATGATGATGCAGAAAATATCGTATATGACAATAGTGTTCAGTACGGCTCAGGCGGTTTTGATGCATACAGAATAAACTCGAATAACGGAAATATTCTCGCTGCTCTTACCGAGGAATGGTTGATAGACGGTCAGTTGTACGGTGAAGAACACAAGTTTCTTGATGTTCTTAAGCTTGTAGGAATTAACGATGTTAAATACTACAATCCCAATGAACGACATGAAAAGGTTTATGATACATACCTTAAAATTGAAAATCCTTTCAGAACAGAGGATGCAGATGCTTCTTTTGCAGAATTGCTGCTTGAATGGTTCGGTAATCAGCCTGAGGATAAGTATGAAAAAGAATCAGCAGATGCTGATGTGTGGGACAAGAATAACAGGTCAGCAGATGAATGGGTTGAAGAAAAGCTTATGGATGATATCAGAAACGGCACATCTCATGCGTGGACTTCAATTCCTGATGCGGTTACAGATTACCTTAAGTCGCTTGGTCATGACGGAATATTTGATATCGGCGGTAAAAACGGTGGCGAAACACATACCGTATACATACCTTTCAGTTCAGAACAGATAAAGTCTGCTGAAACGGTTACTTACGATGATAACGGTGATGTAATTCCTCTTAATAAACGATTTAATTCAAATAAATCAGATATCAGGTTTTCATTTCAAAGTGTTGATAAAAAGGGTGAAACAGAGTATAATAAAAGAAGAAAAAAAGGCTCATATTTCAGTAGTGAGGAAACAGAGTTTAAAATATGGCAGAACCGTGCAAGCATCCCGATTGGTGATGTTGAGTTTTTTAGAAGGCTTGACAAAAAAATCCACTATTATGAAAAAACCGAAGACGGCTGCATTGAGATAACACAAAAAGAATTCGATTATAAAAAGCATAAAGAGGATAGTGATGAGTATGACAGAACAAAGGTCAAAGCTAATTCAGACATTGAAGAAAATGAAGCTTCCAAAAGAGGAAACATTGAATCTGATGCAGTTTATGGATACTCCTCAGATGGAAAAAGAGATGCTTTCAGTGTTACAAGCAGCGAATTTCAAAATGAACAATCAGGAAATCAAGAGAGCAGCTGGCGAGATAATAAAGAAGCATCTGAAATAAAATTCAGTCTTCAGGAGACGGCGAGGGCTTCGGAGACAAGAGAACAGCTGCTGAAAGAGAACGGTAATCTGAGAGTTGCGAATAATGTGTTGCGTAACGAGCTGAAGCTGACAAAGGGTAAGACGATCAGCATGATTGATGCTCAGAGTCTCGCAAGGAAGATGATAAGGGAATTTTCTTCCGATTACGACAGTCAGGCTCTTGCTCAGAAGCTGTATGATATATTCAGCTCTTTGTGCAAAAAAAAGCCTTGAAGCTTATACTTCAAGACTCTGGCGCGCCGGAAGGGACTCGAACCCCTGACCTACTGGTTCGTAGCCAGTCACTCTATCCAACTGAGCTACCGGCGCATACAATATTCAAGTGCTTAGATATATTAACACTTCAAAATGAAAATGTCAAGTAAAATTTAAAAAAAATATACTTTTTTTGTATATAAAATTGCAATGCAGTTTATTTTGTGTTATTATCTTTTAGGTGATAGGTATGAAATATCAGAAAAATGCTGCTGCGATACATGACATATCCGGATTGGGTAAATGCTCTCTTACTGCAGCACTGCCTGTTTTATCTGCTGCAGGCATCTCGGTTGGTGTATTGCCCACTGCTGTTCTTTCCACTCAAACAGGGGGACTGAACAATTATACATATCGTGATCTAACCTGCGATATGCGTGGCATTATGTCTCATTGGCAGAGTCTGAATATAAAGTTTGATGCTGTATACAGCGGATTCCTCGGTTCTGCCGAGCAAATTGACATTGTTTCCGATTTTCTTGAGATTTTCCGACATAAAAACTGTCTGTTTCTCTGTGATCCCGCAATGGCTGACAACGGAAAGCTATACAATACATTTGATATCAGATTTGCAGAAGAGATGAAGAAATTATGTCGGAAAGCAGATATACTTGTTCCAAATATGACCGAAGCCGCATTTCTACTTGATTGTCCTTATGTCGAACCGCCGTACTCAGATGATTTTATCAGAGATATTGTCAGACGACTGGCATTACAGTACAAAGCGGAAAATATTGTACTTACAGGTGTAGAATTGAACGGATCCGGAATAGGTGTCGCCGCCTACAACAGAAAGACTGATACTGTGTCATTTTCTTTCCGACCTAAGATCGATGGAATTTTTCACTCTACCGGCGATCTGTTTTCAAGTGCATTATTAGGTGCAATGCTCAACGGCTTCGATATAAACACATCTGCTGATATTGCTATTGATTTTACTGTTTCTGCTATTTTAAAAACGGTTGAAAACGGCGGAGATTCAAGATTTGGTTTAGCATTTGAAAAATGTCTGCCTTATTACATGAAAGATTTAGGAGTGATCTGATGTCAACTCTCAATATTGTACTTGTCGAGCCCGAAATACCTCAGAATACGGGTAATATCGCCCGCACATGTGCCGCAACAGGTGCAAGACTTCATCTTGTTGAACCAATGGGATTTAAAGTTGACGATAAAAAATTAAAAAGAGCCGGACTTGACTATTGGCATCTGCTTGATATTACATATTACAAGAATCTCGACGACTTTTTTAAAAAAAATTTGAACGGTTGCTTTTATTATTTTTCAACAAAAGCAGACAGGACGTATTCAGAAATTGCTTATCCTGATAATGCTTATCTTGTTTTCGGTAAAGAAACGAGGGGACTGCCTGAATCACTTCTTCATGAAAATCATGATACAACCGTTCGCATTCCGATGCTAAGCGATGCAAGAAGTCTGAATCTTTCAAATTCGGTTGCAGTCGGTGTATACGAGGTTTTGCGGCAATGGAATTTTCCTGCTTTACAAAATAGGGGACAACTCCGTGAGTTTGATTGGTAAGGGGGAGCTGAAATATGGGACTTGTCAGATTCATGACTGTTTATGATGACGAAGAGAATTGTGTTCTTAGTATGAAGCGTTGCAATAAATTTGATATCTCTGCCACATCATCTTTTTTCAGATCAGATGGGAATTCTTATCTTGATAATTTTAATGTAAATTCACGTGACTTTTATAAAATGAAGGATGCAGGAGCAGACATATCAGTTCCGACGATTCCTCATGCAGTATTCCAATACAGCCTTGAGAGATTGCGTGATTGGGGATATCTTGCGTCATTTGTCGTTTGTCCTCACGGCAAGTGGCTTCCTTATTACAAAGAAGCCGTTCATGCAGTTGCAAATATTAACCGAACTGCTAAACGGAATAATGATGAATATTTTCATTCATATGTCATAAACAGCAAGGCTTTTGGAATCGGCTCTGTTTTACTTGCAAATACTTTGGCTGTTGATTTTTATCATAACAGAAATTCAACAACGATACTCAAGGACTATTCTGCAAGATACGCCTCAAGCTCAACAACATACATACTTACTAAAAATGATACAATTTTCGGAAGTGCGAATGATTATAAAGCTTACAGAATATCAGATACAAGGGTTTTTCCTGTTGATATCGGCAATTCCGTTGAAGCCGTTAGATTTGACCGCTTTACCGAGATAGTCGGCAAAGCAATTATGCGTCATAACGGCAGATATGCTGTTTCATTCGGTTGCAGATGTGATTTTGCAGGAAACGTGATCGGTCGAATAATTCAAAGATATAAGCATGATTCTCTGGTCAGTGCTCAGTACGGTATTGTTACTGCTCAGCTTTTCGGTACACGAACATTATGCATTCATTTAGGTGAATATATATAATTGTGACATAAATGTTACAAAAGAATGTTAATAGTTTAAATATTTTATAAATGTACTTGAAAAAATCCAAAATTATGTTATTATATAGTCGAGAGTATTATTCTCAAAAAATATAACTATAAGGGGCGAGACATTAATGTTAGATTTTATTCAGAAGTTTGTTGACTTCATCAACAGCATCATCGACAAAATCAAGTCTTTCGTTGCTGAAATCAGATCAAAGAATGATTTATAATTCATTGAATTAAAGCATTCGTGTGCACAGCAGACCGTAAATCGGTCTGTTTTTTCTTTAAATAATAGTCACATCAAGAAAGACTGAGCTGTAATTCGGCTCAGTCTTTCTTATGCGTTATTCTATTGCTTTGAGTGATTCAACCATATCAATGGTTTTCATTTTCTTATGCATAATTGCGTTTACTGCAATCGCAAAGATCGCTGTAAGGAGTGCTGCAATAACATAACTGTACCATGAAAGCTCCTGTACGAACATGACTGTATCGACTGAACAATATGTCAGAACAAGCCTATGGACAAATATTCCGGATATCAAACCAAAGATTATACCCATTAATGAAAGAATCACATTTTCTCTGTAAATGTAAGCTGATACTTCTTTATCATGGAAACCGAGAACTTTTATTGTAGCAAGCTCTCTCTGTCTTTCGGAAATGTTGATATTACTGAGATTATAAAGAACTATGAATGCGAGCAGACCTGCAGCAACTACAAATATAACAATTATAACACTTAATACTCCGATTACTTCATTGAGTGTATCTATCGTATCAGATACATAAGCAACCGCATTTATACTGTCATAGGTCATGAGTTCAGTTGCAAGCGACGCCTTCTTAGTCGATGAATTATTTTTTGATGTTGAATCGGCAAGAATCGTCGGATCCACAGTGCCGATTGCGTAATTATATTCAACAGCTTTCTGGAACAGATACTGATACAGATCTTCAGAAAGATAAACATAGTTAAATGTATAGTTTTCGGTGATATTTGCAATCGGGATATATATTCTTTCTCCGTCACTTGTCTCTATCCATATTTTATCACCAATTTTTGTATTTGTATCATCGGCAAATTTTTCAGTAACGATAGCACCTGTATTATCAAGTGTCAGAGCTTCATCTGTTGACCTGTTATGAAGTGAAATGTATGATGCTAATTTTGCAGAATCTTTCGGAACAAACATATAGATATCTTCAGTCTTGTCCGAATTATCCGAACCGCCTGTAACAGATTGCATTGAAGACAGCATAATTGATGTAATTCTCGTGTCATCATTAAGTATCTGCATAATTGCGGATTCTTCAGCTTGTTCTTCAGCAAATACTATCTGAATATCATAATTTGCAATTCCGCCTTCATCATACTGTTTTGACATCAGACCGTTGATAGATGCATATAAGCCGGAACTTGCAAGAATAAGTGCGGTGCATCCGCCTATACCGATAACTGTCATTATAAATCTTGCTTTTCTTCTGAAAAGATTTCTTACAGTGACCTTACTCGTAAAGCTCATTCTTTTCCATATAAAACCTATATGTTCAAGAAGAACTCGTTTTCCCGGTTTCGGAGCTTTGGGTCTCATGAGAGCCGACGGATTAACTTTAAGCTCTTTTACCGCCGCAATTATTGATGATATAAGTGTTGTTAACACTGATATGCTCATACCGATAATGATATATTTAAGCGGGAATACATATTTAAGATCGGGCAATGTAAACATTATTGAATATGCATTGAATATAGCATAGGGGAGTGCGTATATTCCGATCAAAATACCGATTGCAGAGCCGATAATGCTTGCAAAAAGAGCATAGATAATATACTTTGACATGATCGTCTTATTTGAATATCCGAGTGCCTTCATTGTTCCCATCTGGGTACGTTCTTCTTCGACCATTCTTGACATAGTTGTCAGACATACCAGAGCCGCGACCAAGAAAAATATGACAGGGAAGATATTGGCAAGAACAGCAACATTTGATACTGCACTTTCATAACTTGAATAACCGGGAGTATCTTCTCTGCTATAAATATTCCATTTTGCGTCATCAAGCTTATTATATAAATCAATAGCATTGTTGATCTTTTTTTCAGCTGCAGACAACTGTGTTTCTGCTGATGTTTTTGCTGAATTATACGCATCCTTTGCTTTGTCAAGATATGTCTGAGCATTTGCTATCAGCATTTTTAAAGAATCAAGATCATCGCTCACAGCACTTTCATTAAGCATTAATTCTATCTGTGCCGTAGATAGCTGAGATTTTGTTCCTTCAAGTTCATTGTAGAAGGAATTTAATTGGTCATAAGCCGCATCAAGCTGTGCATCTGCATTGTTATATGCAGTTTTTGCCGCATTAAGAACCAAAGCTGCCTGCTGAAATTTCGCAGAATACTCGTCTAACTGAGCCTGACTGTCTTCAAGCTGTTTTTCATACGTTGCAAGCTGACTTTTCTGTTGCTCAAGGTACGGATTAATAAGTGCAATTGCTTCTGTCGCCATACTGACGGCAGAAAGTGATGTGATTGATGAATAGAGATCCGGATTTATACTCTGAAGTGTAGACAAAACCTGCGATAACTGACTGTCATCAATCTTTCCGTTCTGATATGCTTCAAGTGAGGTCAGAATTGAATTTGCTGATGATATAACAGATTCAGTTGACGATGCCATTTGTTTTGCTGTATTTACACTTGTCTGTGCTGAATTAAGTGTTGATTGTGCGGAATTATACTGTTTTTCAGCCTCTTCAAGCTTTGCATACTGAGCTTCCTGCTCAGCTCTTGCATTCTTATATGCTTCAAGATTCTTATTATATTCTTCAATTGCAGCATAATACTCAGCCTGACTGCCGTTAAATTCATTTTCAGCTACACCCAATGCTGCCGCAGCTTCAGCAACAGCTTCATTATAAGCCCCTTCAGGATCATCAACATATTTCTGATACAATGCAATTTGCTCTTCTGCTTCTTTTAAGCCGTTATCAAGAGTCTTTTTACTGTTATTGTATTGTTTTTGTGCATCAGTGATCTGTTGAGGCAGAGACTCTTTCAAGGAACTTGCACGAGCTTCCACACATGACGAGGCAACCGATTCAATCTTGGCAGATATCGAATCAATCAACGTATAATATTCATCAGAATAAGGATCAAGCTCATCGGCACCATCAACCGTAACATAAATTTCACTGTAATAATCAGTAGAAAATGCAGATTCCGGAATATATATAAATGTACCTATCTTACCGCTTCCGACAAGACTGTTGCCACGCTCAAAGGACAGATAATACGGAGATTCAATAACACCGACTATCTCAAATTCTGAAACAGACAGACCGGAAAGATCAGAATTTGAATCAGCTTCAAGCCTTATATAGTTACCTATCCGGAAAGAATCAGGTGTTGACAACGCACTGGCATCAACAAGACACTGATTGCTTTGAGTGGGATATGTACCTTCAATCAAGGTAGGTCTGTTGATAAAATTTGGATTCTCGACACCGTAGTAGTATTCCTGAAGCATCGACAGATTGATACTGTATGCTCGTGTGCTGATCTGAGAGCCGTCAATATCAATTTCGGGCTCACCGTTAACAAGAATCAGTGCATCAACAAACTTTTCTGCCATGATACCGCTGATTCCGTCTATATTTTCAATAGTTTCAACATCGGCATCTGTCATTCCGATACTTGATTGAACCCTGATATCCATCAGATTGTTGCTTACGAAATATTCAGTTGCTGTCGCACTCATTGACGGGCCTGCAGACTTTATTCCGACAAAAAATCCCGCACCAAGTGCAACAATAATTATTATTGATATAAACCGACTTTTCGAGTGTCTGATAGTTCGGAGTATATCAAGCAATAATGATCTGCTCATCAGTTTTCCTCCGTTACCACTCGATCATATCAACAGAAAGCGGAGTCTCATTGATCTCAATTCTGTTTACTCTGCCGTTTTTCATTGTTATTATTCTGTCTGCTATCGGCGTAATTGCCTGATTGTGAGTAATGATTACAACTGTCATGCCGGTATTGTGACAAGTTTTCTGAAGAAGAGAAAGAATTTGCTTACCGGTTGCATAATCCAAAGCACCTGTGGGTTCATCGCAAAGAAGAAGTTTCGGGTTTTTTGCAAGAGCTCTTGCAATGGCAACACGCTGTTGTTCACCGCCGGAGAGCTGAGAAGGGAAGTTATTCATTCTGTCACCAAGTCCGACTTTTTCCAAAACTTTAGCCGGATTAAGAGATTTGTTACTTATCTGAGATGCAAGTTCAACATTTTCAAGTGCAGTAAGATTAGGCACAAGATTATAGAACTGAAATACGAAGCCGACGTCGTACCGTCTGTAATCAGTAAGTTTTTTCTTATTGTAATTATTGATAAGTTCTCCGCCGACCCGAACTTTTCCGTCATTACAAGCATCCATACCGCCAAGGATGTTAAGTACTGTAGTTTTACCCGCACCGCTGGGACCGACTATCATACAAAGCTCACCCTGTTCAATTGAAAATGAAACATTATCGGCGGCATTAATAGTTATTTCGCCCATTTTGTAGCGTTTGTAAACAGAATCCATTTCTATAAAGCTCATTATTTTTCTCCCTCTCCGAAAAAAATATAATTAATTAATTTTTTTGTATAATTCCTGAAGCACATCAGATGCGGCAGCTCCCGCATACTTAAGACCCGAACCGCTGTTTTCCATAACAGCAACTACTGCATACGGAAAGCTTTCATCCTCGGAAAAACCAACAAACCAAGCGGTTGAGGATGCATCATCTTTTTGTGCGGTTCCGGTTTTTCCGCACATTGTAAGGTTTCCGAATCTGTAGTCACCGTAATAAGCTGAAACAGTGGACCGAAGCATTTTTTTGAGCGTTGATGCTGTTGAAGCGTTTAAAGTAATGCCGGAATCGACAGGTTTTGCCGCATATACCGTTCTGTTATTCTCATTTACTGCCGATTTAACAAAATACGGCTCGTAGCATGTTCCGCCGTTTGCAACAGCACAAATATACGTTAAGAAAGAATAAGGATTCACAAGAGTTGTGTGCTGACCTATTCCTGCCCAACCTATATCATTTTTGGAACTGTCTTCGGTAATTCCGAAAGATCCTTTTGACGTATTCAATCTGTCTGTTGTTGAATGAGATATATTAAATCCAGCTGCCGAAAAAGCTTCATTGAGTTTCTCTGAACCAAGCTCAATTGCTATCTGTGCAAAAGCAATATTGCAAGACCTGTTGAGAGCTTGTTCAAAAGTAACAGTTCCGTGAACATCATTGCATATTATCGTACCGTCACCTGTTGAATAGGTTCCGTTACAAGTAAAAGTTCTTGTAAAAATATCATCTATGTTTTCTATTGCAGACATTGCAGTTATAACTTTAAATGTTGAACCGGGAGTGTACAGACCGCCAAAAAGTCGGTTAATATACACACCCTCATATTCATTGTTCCCGTCAATGTTATCAGGCTTATTATACATATCATACGACGGAGACGTAGCAATACAGATAATTTCTCCTGTTTGATAATTACAAACAGCAATACAACCTTTGTACGGAGATAATTTTTTATACGCATAAGCACAAAGCTCAGCATCTAAGGTCAGATTCAAGGTGTTTTTTGATTCTTTACTGACACCGAAAATAATATTATATCCGCAAAGCTCTTCACTGAATGTATTCTGAACTCCGCCGGAAATAAATCCTTTATTGTCACCGATAATATGAAGTATAGCAGCTCTTATTGCAGGATCTGAATTATATACACGTTCTCCGTTTTCAGTTGTGGCAAGGACAACACCGTTAACATCAACAATATCGCCTGCACTGACAAGAATTCCGCCGTCATATAAATGTTTGTTAACAGACTTCAATGCATATTCCTGTGAATTTGAAAACATGGAATACATCAGAAGCCCTGAAAAAACAAGAAATATGAGAGCAACGGCAATAAGTAATGCAATTCTTTTATTTATTGTCTTCATTTACGCTTACCCTCCAGTCTGCTGTGACGGGTCTCAGGATAAGAGCGTGAGTCAGCTGCTTTGATAAAAGCTAACAATCCCCATGAGCATATCATACTTGAGCCGCCACGGCTAACGAACGGTAATGTAACACCGGTCAAAGGAAGAAAATCTGTAACGCCGAACACATTTAATGCAGTCTGAACTATAATCATTCCTGCTGAGGCACATGCAGCTATAGTAAAAAATGTTGATCGGGCAAATTTAGCATTATATGCAGTTGCAAGAGCAAGAAGAACGAGTGTGAATACGATAAGGAATCCGGTAAGCATTCCCAACTCTTCACATATAAGCCCGAATATAAGATCCTCAGTTGAAGCAAAAACCTCTCTAAGGTATCCGTTTCCGAGACCGACACCGAACAAACCGCCGCTTGCCGAATATATCAGTACTCTGGTCTGCTGATATCCGCCGGAATCATACATGTGCTCCCATATATGTCTGTAACTTGTAAACCGGTTGAGAATGTATGACTTCATAGTCAGGATAAGAATTACGCCGATTACCGCTGCAGTACATACCAGAACGATAGTTCTTATGTCGCCCGAACGCAGAAATGCGATCAGAAGAAATGTTGCAAAATATATGAGTGCTGTACCGAAATCAGACATGAGACCGAGAAGCCCGACACAACCGACAGAGAAAAATACATACCATGTAAGTGATCGGGTTGACTGAAGTTTATCGAGAGTTGCGGCACCCACATATATAAATGCCAATTTAACAAATTCTGACGGCTGAATCGAAATTGAACCGATATAGATCCAGTTTTTTGCACCGTTTTTATATGACGCAAGAAGGAGAGTCAGTGCAAGCAGTGCGATCGCAACAATTGCCATAGGCATTCGCAGAACACTTGTACGGGTAGTACTCTGCATATAAAATACCATTGCAATAAACAGTGCAAGTCCTGCAAAAATTGCAATGAACTGAGTTTGTGTTTTTGAAGGAGATACGCTTGCTGTCACAAACAAGCTGACAGACGATAATGCAAAAGCTATCATTTCCAGACTTATGTGCTTATTCTGAACAACAGCAAAAATAAAATAATATACCCATTCAGCAATAATATATCCTGCGAAATAGATAAGTAATTCCGAAAAATTTTCCCTGTCTTTGGACAGAACACAGTAACTCATGATTATCTGCCATACAGTGAGAAACAACATTACAAGCAAGCTTAACAGACCGTACATACTGCCCGGTCTGCCGAAATATAATTTTGTATTTTTTGTTGTTTCCAAAGGAATTTCACTCCGATTTTTTATTACGCTTATTATTTTTACTGACGTTATCTGCAGATTGTTTTGCGGTCTTGGAAGATGTGTTTTTTCTGTATTTCGGATAGTCATCATCACGGCGATTACGAGTTTTAGGAACGACTTGCTGTCGTGTTGTTACCGCTGTTGAATAAAAAATATACTCTGTTTTTCCGAAAATCAGCGAATCTCCGTCTTTGAGAATTGCTTTTTTTTCAATTTTCTTTCCGTTCAGAATTACTCCGTGTGAGGAATTTGTATCAAAAATGATCCAACCGGATTTTCTTTTCGATAAAACCGCATGAAATCTTGAGACAGACATATCAGGAATCACATGATCACATGTTTTTGCCCTGCCGATAGATGTTTCAGCACGGCTTATGTCGACGATATGACCGCTTTCAGCTTCTACAAGACTGGCACGTATCGTTCTTTTTGCAGGGTTGATAAACAATGATATCGCAGAGATAAGAAGTACTGCCGCTAAACATGCGAACAGAACAAGCTGTAAATAAAAACTGTTATACAAATCCGCTGACAAAACAAATATCACCTCTGCATACACATAATCAGTGTTATTATATAATCAATTAAGATAAAAGTCAATATTATATATTTACATTACATTGAAATAAGTTATTGACTTATCAGTTAATTTAGATGTATAATTATAGAAAAAACTCGGAGGCATTAGTTTTTATGGCTATAAAAATGAGTGATTTCGGATGTCTTTCTGCCGGAAGAAAAATTGAGATGTATACAATCGAAAACAGCATAGGAACATCGGCATCCGTTATAACCTACGGTGCAACACTTGCATCTGTAAACGTTTCGGATAAGAATGGGGACTTCTCTGATGTGATAGTCGGTTTTGATGATCTTGAGGGATTTGTTGAAAGAACTGATTATCAGGGAGTTATTGTCGGTCCGTATGCGAACAGAATCGGTAATTCCGAATTTTCAATAGACGGCAAAAAATATAAACTAATTCCCAACGAAAATGAAGTTACTTGTCTTCATTCCTGCGGTGAATTCAATACTGCAGTCTGGAATGCTGAAATAACAGGGGAGAGCAGTGTTAAATTTACATATACAAGTCCCGACGGACTTAACGGTTTTCCCGGCAAGCTTGATGTTTCTGTACAATATACATTAACCGATGAAAATGAATTAAAGCTTGAATACACCGCAGTTTCTGACAAAAAAACTATTATCAATTTGACAAATCATGCATATTTTAATCTCAGCGGCTGTAATTCAGATTCAATTTTGGATCATCTTATCTGTATCAATGCTGATAATTACACCCCCGTTGATAAATTAAGCATTCCTACAGGTGAAATTGAATCTGTCGAGGGAACACCGTTTGATCTGAGGATCCCCAAAAGAATTGGCGACAGAATCGATGATGATTGTGAACAGCTCAATTTTACGGGCGGCTACGACCATAATTTCTGTATAAATGGTTACGACGGAACACTCAAGAAGGCTGCTGAGGTAACAGAACCTGTTTCCGGAAGAAAACTTGAAGTTTTTACTGATCTGCCGGGCATACAGTTCTATGCCGGTAATTTCCTTAAAGGTCTCATCGGAAAGGGTGGTTATCCGATGAAAAAACGTTCAGGCTTCTGTCTGGAAACTCAGTATTATCCCGATACCCCTAATCATGATTCGTTCCCTCAGTGTACATTTGATGCAGGTGAAAAATATTATACAGTCACCGTATTCAAGTTTTCATAAGAATGAATGATATTGTAAAATTCTATTGCAAAAATTTTTTTCTTGTTATATAATGTAAATATATATTATTAGGAGGTACCCCTTATGAAAAAAATTTTAAGGAGGAGTCTTTGCTGTTTGCTCAGTATTGTTCTTGTTTTCAGTACTGTAATTACTTCGTTTGCTGCAGCAGAAGAATCCCAAATAACCCCCGTTATAGTAGTTAACGATATTGATCTCAACCCAATCCGTAATACTGATGACGGCTCAGTTGTCTTCAATTTCAGTGATTATCAGTATGATCTTCTGTTCACATCCGGATTTTCGGCAAATATCACTGAGATGTTCAGTGCTGAAGCAATTGAACAGATAACAAACGGTGATCTGTCAGCTATGGATATGATGACACTTATGCTTGATTATCTCGGCTTCAGCGGTGATATTAATAATATTGTAAATTCACTTTTAGAAGTTGTCATGTCTTTATCTGCTAACCTTGATCTTGAAAATCTTGATATTGCATCAATTATCAGTTCCATTGATTTTAAGCAGTATGCGGAAGATATTAAAAATCAGATTGCTGCAGATATTGAAAATGTAAAACTCCTTAAAATGAATGCAGACGGAACTCCTGCTAATGACAACATCGGTGCAATAGTATATTCTGAATCTCTCGAATATTACTATGATGAAGATGATGAGATTGCAGAACAAATTGCAGGCGAGTTAGGCAATTCGATCGGTGAAGAGATCGGATATGATAATACTTTTGTTTTCTCTTATGACTGGCGTATTGATCCTGCAATCAGTGCAGAGCTTCTTGCAGATTTTGTTAAAAACGTTAAGGACAGCACCGGTGCAGATAAGGTTTCTGTTATTTCAGAGGGGTACGGTTCTCTTGTCGCAACTGAATATCTTGCTGAAAACCCTGATGCGTCAGACAGCATTAAAAACTTTATTACAATATCATCTGAATTCCTCGGTACATCTCTTATCGGTGACATTTTTAAAGGTGAGATCGTTAATCAGTTCTCAAATATTAACACATATACAAGTGCTTATCTCAGATACATGAATGATCTGTCTGATAATCCCTTAACAGCTTTTATCATGTGGCTTCTTAACTACATCATGAATTCGGAGTGGGAGCTTCAGAGTTTTTGTCTCGAGATTGAGAAGGTTCTTTCGGAAGTCGAATTTGTTCTTGATTTAGTAGGCGTTACCGATCAGCTTGCATGTATGCCCGGTCTGTGGGCTCTTGTTCCCGCTGAAGATTATGATGATGCATACACTAATATGTTTGATGAAAATACAGATGCAGCACTTATAGATGCTGTAGATGCATTCAAGGATAACCAGTATTGCTATGAAGAAATTCTTGTTGATGCAAAAGACAGCGGAATTAACGTCAGCGTAATTGCTGCATGGGATCTGCAGATCATTCCCATCGGTGAAAATTCAAGCGTACAGAGTGACGGTATTGTTGATACTGCCTATGCTTCTTTTGGTGCAACATGTATCGATCTTAATGATGTTGCCTATGCCATGAAAGCAGAACAGTGGAACGAGGACGGTCACGACCACATGTCCGCAAATTATGATATGCTTACTCCTTGGTATGCATACGGCGGTATTTGTTCTTATATTGATGCTTCCACATGTGCTCTTCCCGAAAATACCTGGTTTATAAAAAATATGAAACACGGAACATTCAGCTATGAAAGCAATTCCATAGATTTTATTTTCTGGCTCTTATCTGCAGATGAGGAAAGAACTGTATGGGACGATGCTGCCTACAAACAGTTCATGATATATAATCGTTACATCAACCCCGGAATCCTCAGCTCAGACGGTCTTGTAGCTTCTGATGACACAACTGCAGGCGGATACCTGCTTGGCGATGTAAACCTTGACGGTTACATTACTTCACTTGATGCTTATACTGCTATGAGTGAATATCTTGAATACGATTCAATTCCTTTCAAGAATGGTGATATTGACGGTGACGGTGAAATTACTGAGGCTGATGCAGAAAGAATTCTGATGATATCATCCGGCATCGACGACGAAATGGCAGCGGGAATTAAAATCACTTATGATACTGCCGCCGACGGCATTGATAAGTCAGATTATGAAATTGAGTTAAGACCTGAATATAATTCTGCGACAAACCGGCTCGAACTTACTGTTGTGTTGCTTGATGCTGCAGGTAGTTATTGCGGTAATTTTATTATAAATTATGATTGCGAAATGCTTACATATTCAGATGCAGTTGCATATGAAGTCTCAGACGGAAAAATAGTTGCAGGTGCAGCTGATCGCAGTGTTAATACATTAGCTTGCTCTTTCTATACCGAAAAAGCACTTACAAAGAAAACATGTGATGAAAACGGCGACCTCGTTCTTGCTACGTTCTATCTTGACGTTTCAAAAGCAAATGTCTCAGCAACAACTCTTACTGCAGGTTCTTCGTATTTCTATGAAGATGATGAAAATGTATATATTGAAGAGATCACTCTTGATCTTGATGAGGATTTCTTCTTCATGCTCGGTGATGCAGATAATAACAGATATCTTTCTGCAGCCGATGCGAGATTCATTCTCAGAGCCGCAGCTCAGCTTGAATCTGTTGAAGATGAGCTTTTGTTCAAGAGATGTGATGTTGACAAGGATGGCAATATAACTGCTAAGGATGCCCGTCTTGTTCTCAGAGCGTCAGCTAAGCTTATCGATTCATTCGAATAATTTTTCAAGCAGTAAAAAGCCCCTTGCAATGAGCAAGGGGTTATTTTATATCAAAATAAACTAAAAAAAGAAACCCGCCATGCCGACTGCTGCCAATAATAACCTGCTCTTAGGCAGGGTGGGTGCCGCCCAATGACATCGTGCTCCCTTCGTCCGTCAATATTAACGGGAGGTCTGCATCCCCGACATCGGAGCCAAGCTCCCTTTTAATGTTTGTTGGGTTAATATAAGCAACAGTTACCGCACACAGCAGGCAATCAAACAAAATAAATATCAGTCTTCATCATCAAAATCGAAAATGTCAGATAGTCTCTCTTCAAACATTTTTCCGATCTTCATAAATTCATTTTCATCTTCAATTGGTTCAAGATAAATATCATCACCGCTGTAGTTTCTCATAAGAATGATTAGCTCGCCGTTTTCATCAACAATGTCATCGTCATAAACGGGAAGGAGAGCCACATATTCTTTATCATCAAGCTCAATTGTATCAAGCTCTTCAAAAATATGTTCTTCGCCGTCTTCATCTACAACGCTTACTATGATAGGTTCATAGGATTCATCATTTGCATTTTCAAATTTGATTTCATCGCTCATATAGAGTATCTCCTTGTTTATTGTTATTTATATTCTATCAGAAATTCATAGTTATGTCAACACAACAACATTATTATTCAATAATTTCAGCCTGCCAGTAGCAATCAAAACTATCATTGCTGCCAACTGACTGAATGCATTCCTTTTGTGAAAAGTCGGATTTGCGAGTATGATCGTCATTTACACCCCACCAAGGTTCAATGCAAACATAGGGTGCACCGGGTTTTGCCCAGATTCCGAGATAAGGACATTCACCCATGTCAAATTTAACCTTTCTGCAATGACTATCACTTTCAAGAGTAATATGCTTGGACTTGATACCTGTAAATATTAATGCATCATTATTGAAGATATCTTTAGTAACAGTGATATTTTTCTCGTTATCCAGTACAGGTATAGTTTTACCGTTTCTCAGGCATTCGGTATCAATCGCAATCGTTGAAAGCGTTTCATTTTCATCAAATACAAGTCTGTCACCGATAGAACAATTAAAGCCCGGATGACCGCCAATTGAAAAATACATTACATCATTCGTCATGTTTACAACCTTAAATGTGCATTTTAACGATTTACCGATAAGCTCAAATGTAACATAAACTTCAAAATTATAAGGGAATATCTTAAGTGTTTCCTCATCATCTTTTTCAACAAATGTAATTCTGTCTGTAGACTGCTCAACAACTTGAGCCTCACGTTTTCTGAAAAGTCCGTGTTTCGGCATTGTATATTCTTTCCCGTTGAGATAATAAATATCATCTAATACTCTGCCAATAATAGGAAAGAGAACAGGAGACTGACCGTACCATATATCAGGATTTCCCTGCCAGAGGTATTCAATCCCCGATTCTTTAGATTTTAAACTTGTCAGTTCAGCACCATAGGACTTGATGCCTGCTTCAAGATATTCGTTTGAAATAAAATAAGTCATATTAAGAAACGTCCTTTCATTTTTTTTAATTATAACATATATAAAATAAAATAACAATAGCCGGCAGAAAAAACTGCCGGCATAAATGTATTTGATTTTTGCAGTATTATTTTGCGGATTCTTCCTTTTTATCTTTACGTGAAAGAACAAGATTTGTTACAATACCGAGAATAAGTGCACAAGCAATTTCTGTTAAAGTAACCTTACCGAAGGATATTGAAAGTCCGCCAATACCTGCAATAAGGATTACGCTGACTACAAACAGATTTTTGTTATCATCAAGATCAACATCTTTAATCATCTTAAGTCCGGAAACAGCAATAAAACCGTAGAGAGCTATACAGACACCACCCATTACACAAGAGGGAATAGTGTTTACAAAAGCAACAAAAGGAGAAATGAAAGATATTACCATTGCAAGAACTGCCGTAGCAATTATGGTTGTAACAGATGCATTCTTTGTGATTGCAACACATGCAACAGATTCGCCGTAGGTAGTGTTCGGACATCCGCCGAAAATTGCACCAACCATTGAGCCAACACCGTCACCCAGAAGAGTTTTATCAAGTCCGGGCTCTTCAAGAAGATCTTTTTCTATAATAGATGAAAGATTCTTATGATCTGCAATATGCTCAGCAAAAACAACAAATGCAACAGGAACATATGCAACTGCAACAGTAATAATATCTGAAGCTTTGATTTCACTGAAAGCTTTTATTGCTTTAACAATAGTGAAATCAGGTACAGATACAAAAGATTTTATTGTAATTGTTTCAAAGCAATTCACAAGAGCAGAGTAGTCGATAATCATAAGTGCAGGATTATCGGTAACCTTACCTATAACATAAAAAACAGAAGCTGCAAGATAACCGCCGAGAATACCGATAATAAAGGGGATAAGCTTTGCAGTTTTTTTGCCGAATGTAGATGCAATCATAGTAACAAACAAAGTCACAAGACCGCAAATGATTGCGACATAAACAGAACCGCCCTCATAATTCGAAGTTGTAAAATCACCAATTGCATTACCTGCAAGAGAGAGTCCGATTATTGCAACTGTCGGACCGATAACAACTGACGGCATGAGTTTAGATATCCATTTAACACCTACAAATTTGATAACGATTGCAATAAGGACATAAACAAGACCTGCAAAAATTGCACCGAGTACTATTCCTAAATAACCAACAGTGACAGCACCGGAGAATGCAGCAGTCATTGAACCGATAAATGCAAAAGATGAACCGAGAAAAACAGGACTTTTTGCTTTTGTAAAAAGCACATAAACAAGCGTACCTGCACCTGCACCGAACAGTGCTGCAGCAGAACTGAGTTCGCAGCCTTCAACACTGTTGTTAATGATAACAGGGACAACAAGTGTTGCAGCCATTATGGCAAGAAGCTGCTGAAATGCAAAAACGATCGTCTGACCGAATTTGGGCTTGTCATTTACGTTGTAAATAAGTTTCATTAGATGATCCCACCCGATTAATTTATTATAAATGAGCATACGCTTCATTTATTTCTGCAAAAAAAGTGATCTTGCAGACGCAAGATCACATAATAACTCTCAAAATCAGGGATATTATTATTAAAAGAATCTTGAACGCCTCTCTGAACGTTTCTTAAAGAGTTCCATACAAGAATAATATCACATAACATCGAATTTGTAAAGATAATTTTGATTATTTTGTTTAATTGTCAATATTTTACTGAAGATCAGAAACTGTTCTTACCGCATTACCGATATTTAAAACAGGGTAGGTGAATCCGTCGGCAGAAACACTGTCTGTGGCTGAATTTATGATGATATCCTTTACTTCTGCACCTGTCAGATCCGGATCAACAGAAAAAAGCATTGCAGCCGTTCCTGTCACAAAGGGCGTAGCCATTGAAGTACCTGTCATGTTTGAATATTGCGAGTCAATTACAGTACTGTAAATATATTTACCCGGTGCAGCAATATCAACGTCACCTAAATTAGAAAAACTACAGTATTGACCGAAGCTGTCAATTGCTCCGACAACAATAGTTCTGTCAGCAACATCTGAATTAACAGGGGACGAGAATAAATACGTGTATTTTGCATCAACAAAATCGGGATTCTTATCAAAAATACTGAATATATCTAAAGAAGAAAGAATTTTTTTATCTCCATACGAAAAATATCCGCCAAATATTCTGTAAGCTGATTTTGTATTTTCATTTCCTGCAGCTGCACAAATAACAAATTCATGCCCATCATCAATCATATTTGAAAGAATGGCTGAAAAAAGAATTTTTTCGTTTTCAATATGATTTACAGCATTTTCGCAACCCAAGGAAGCCGACATTATGATGTACGGGTTGTATGACATGCTGATATTAACAGCTTTTACGTTATTATTAACGATCATATCGCAGAGATTCGCTATCCAATAAGACGTTGAAACATTTATACCGTTATATGAATAAATCGTTGCATTATTAATCACACCGGGGGATTTAGAATCATGAGCGGCACCGATAATTCCGGCAACATGCGTACCGTGTGCTACAGAAGAACCGTAAGATCCGCCGTAATAGTCATCATATAATATATCAGCTGAATATTCGTCTTTATTAGCAATATTTAAAAACTCATTTGAGTAGTCAATATAAAAATCAATAACACCTATATTAACCGTTGAAGTATTTTTGTATATTGCCCATGCTTCTTTTAAATCGAGCATTTCATAATAATACTTATCAGCAATATAATCATCTGTAGTTGACTCACTAACGGGCGTCTCTTCAAAATAATCAGGAATCGCTATGCGGAACACATCAGATTCTGTCAATTTTTCACATTCAAACAAAAGTTCATCATGATCGTGGTCGTCGTAAAATGTTATCTGGTAAAAGTTAATTTCAGAAATATATCCGCTGATCTGACAATTATATTCATTCAGCAGGGTAGTTACTTCATCAAAAGTCTGATCTGTTTCTGCTACAGCAAGAATTGTATTATCAACATACTTGATTCTTTTATCATCATCAGAAACAACGATATCATCAGCAGTAATCTGCTTTATATAAAAATCACTATTGTCGGAAACGTCATATTTGTTATATAATTCAAAATAATAATTATAATCATTCAGATTCGGTGAATTATAAGTTGCAGGTTCAAAAAAATACAAGCATGTGCAAATAATTAAATAAAAAGTAATCAGCAGAGAAAGAACAATCAAAATTTTATTAAATCTGGATTTTCTTAGTTTCATCAAATCACATCCTATATTGATATATTAATGTAAAATGTCTGAAAAGTCAAATATTTAATCGAGAGGAAAGATAATCTTGACAAGCTGAAAAAGATATGATATAATTGCACAAAAGAAATATT
>CAZTFS010000027.1:0-22513 GCA_964613045.1 uncultured Eubacteriales bacterium | reverse complement strand
TTGTAAAACGGTCATATTCAAGATTCTGAACTCCGTATACCGTGTTGCCCGTATACACAAAATATTTATGCAGAGGCTTTTCGGGGCCGCTTTTATGCATATTTTTCTGGTCAAGCTTTTCCGCATATGAATTCAGTTCATCAACATCATAACAAAGTATTATCTGATGGTCGTTGTCATTTCTGCCAACATCACCGTAAACACCGTATGCCACATACAGATACATTCCGTCGCTCTCATTTTTGCCGGGAAGAGGACCGAATGTAACACCGTCTATCCCCGAGCAACCGTATTTGTGAAGAACTGCTTTTCCGTTTTTGTCAAAGCCTTTGCCGTTATAATCATCGCAGACTTCTTTCAGATACACGGCAGACATTATATCGCTTTTTTCCGCATCAATATCCGGTTTGTCGATTTTTGAAACATCAAATCGGACAATATAAAATGCATCCCGAAAAGATAAATCAGCTCCGATTGAATCAAGGATTCCTTTGCCGATAATATCATTTTTGTATTCAAGAGAGCCATAGACACAGCCGTCGTTTTCGTTGAATGCAATGCATCCCAGATGCCCCACAAGTCCGTCCGCATAGCCGACAATTTCACCATCAAGGGTGGCTTTAATAAGCTTTGTTGTAAACGAATAATATATGTATCCGTTTTTATTGTCAACAGCAATCCCCTGAATGTGGCAGTTGCCCCAAGCCCCGGTAAAAATCGGTGTTTTCATAAGTTCCTCCCGTCAGTCTATGCCGAAAAAGTCGAAATTCAACCACAGTACGGTGTATCTGTCTTTAAGGTCTTTTGCATAAAGCACGGCATTGTTAATTTTTTCTTCACCGTAAAAATCATAAAAATCATTTATGTCAAGCCCGACTTTTTCAAGCAGCTTCTTTATTTCCGCAGACGACGGCATTTCGGCAAGAATATCTCGGATTTCATCTTCTTTCCCGAGATAAATATCTGATCTGTCTTTTTCATAATTGCCGACTTTTTTCTGAAGTGCAATACATCCGTCAGCCGATTCTTTATAAATCAATTTCATTATTTCTGCATATTTTTCATCACTCATACGAAATTTTTTATCGGGAAATTTACCGGCAGTAATTTTTTCTCTTAATTTTGCCGTTTCAAAAGTGGAATATGCAACATCTGTGCCGTGGGACAGATAAGCTGTGTTATCAATAATACCTGTTATTTCAAAGAAATGTGACAGATGATGTTCACTGCCCGATGCAGGTCGTGATGAGCCTGCAAAGCTCATAAGAATGCCGATTACAACCAGAGCTTCCATCAGTGTGCCGATACATTCTTCATCCCTTTTCAGAATACCGTCTGCAAGGAGGATGGTGCGGTTTATTTGCTCAAAAGTAAGGTCATAAATATATTTGCAGAAATATTCATCATTCACAACATGACTCAGCTTCCAGTCGTTAAGTGCTGAGAATTTGCCTATTATATCGCCGTAGCCTGATACGATCATATCTGTAGGAGCATTTTTCAAAACTTCCGTATCTGCAACAATTGCAACAGGCAAGCCTGCAGGGTAAGTGACTTTCATTCCGTCCGTAATCATTGCGGCGCCGTCCGATGCGTAACCGTCCATGGACGGAGCAGTGGCAACAACCATATACGGTACACAATTGAACCGGGAAACATATTTGCAAAGGTCCTGAATAACTCCCGAACCGATACCGATGATAAGGTCAATGCCGTCAAGGGCAGACTCAACTTCTGCAATAGCTTTTTCGTCAGGGACAAGAATTTCCTTTCCGCTGAAAATCACTTTTCTGATGCACTTATCAGCTAAAACGGAAACAGTTTTATCCCCTGCCGCAGCAAATGTGTTTTCGTCCGCAACAAGAAGCAGATTATTATATCCGTCGCATATTAAGCCAAGTCTTGCTATCGCATTGTTTTCGATGTATACATATCTGATCTCACAGCTGTGCTTTTTTCCGCAGGCACAATCCACACCTTTAAGAAGATTATTTATATCCAAAATTATCATCCTCCCGTTTCGTTCATTATATCGCAGGTAACAGAAAATGTAAATAATAAAAACGGAGTGATTTATGTGATGTATGATCAAACTTTTTATATGTATGATCTGCAGTTTTTTAATGTTTATAGCAGTGTTTTTATTTTCAGATTCTGTATCAATACAATTAATTACTCAAGATTGTCAAAATGAATAACGGCAAAAAGCCGTGAGACGAAAAAATCTTTCTGCTTTTTCTCTTAATTTCGATCTCTCAGGCTATACGCCGTTGTTTTTCGTTACAGCTGCTGATGAAATTGTGTATCTGTTAAAAACGGATTCTGATTTGTCTCCGATTTCTCTTTTAGTAAAGCCTTTTTTCTTTCAGTTTTAATATTTCTTCTTCTTATTTTTATATATCTGTAATTTTCGGGTATAAAAATTCCTCCTATGATAGTCTGTTCTGTCATAGGAGGTTTCTTTTTTCTGCTGTCCGTTTTTGACGGACCTGTTTGATTACGTATCGAGTTGTTGTCTGTTTATATGATAATGAAAATCGTCAATGCATTTAAGCAAAATTCTTGTTTACGATCTCGTTCATTTTCTTTGTGATCTTTGTAAGAATCTGTTCAAAGAAGCCGGGGGAATCATCCTCAATAACCCCCGCATTAACAAGTGCTTTTGTCAAAGCCTCATCTGCTTTATCCCATTCATCAGCATCGACTATTGTTTCGTCAAGCAGTTCATTTACCTTTTCTGCTGCTTCATCAACAGCGTCGATCTTTGCCTGAGAAATATTTGACTTGTCTGTTTCTTCCCAGAGTGCAAGGTTAGCTCTTGCATCCTGTGAAAGTCTGCCTTCATTGAACTGAGGATATGCAGGATTGCTGTAAACATCTTTCATGTTGTCGTCTGCCATGGCTCTGATAGCAAGCTTAAGAACAACGTCATTCTGAGGAAGTAATTCGTGTGCCTGACCGCTTATGTACCATGTTGTGCAAGGGAGAAGACCTGTTGTTGCATCAACAACACCGTCGGGAGAAAGATGGTTATGTGTAGGATCGCTGCAGTATGTTCCTGCGGCAGTATAATTATCGCCGAGTGTGGTTCCGATGTCTGCAAATGTTGCACCCATTGATGTAGATGCGGAATGAATTACCTTGTCGCCGTTTTTAGTTTTGTATTCAGCACAAATCGGGAAAAGGTTTACACCGTAGCAGGAAACATTGAAGACCTCACAGCCTGTTGCCTGAAGAGCAGCAAGATTATCTGCAAAGTTTGCTCTTGCATTCATAAAATAATCTGCTTTTTCAGCAATTGAGGCGTATTCAGGGTCTGTAAGCCACATTTCTCTTCCTTCTTCATAATATTCCGTAGGACAAAGAGCCCAGAGAATTGAAGACGGCAGAATTGCAGTTTCTACAAGTCCGGTGGCAAGACCGCTTAATGCACTCTTAAGAACATCTTCGGGCAGAAGACGAAGTACCATATTGAGAATATAAGCAAGGTAGGTGTCACCCAGCAGATCGGGGAGAATATCATTGTAAAGAAGTTCGCTGTCATAGAAGCTGAGATTGTTGGTAATAAGGTCGCCGATAATATCCGAACCGTCAATTGCGGGAACAACAAATACCATCTTTTTGATAAGCTCATAATCCTCGGGATATGTTTCAAGGTAGTTTACTGCGATCGTACCGCCAAGGCTGATATGACAGAGCTTGACCTGTGATGCACCTGTCTGAGGAAGAACTACATTGTGAATATAATCGTGAAGCTTTTCTGTTTCGGAAACAACATCACCGATGGAGTCGTAACCGAAATAATAGACATTATCTTCGCCGACGATCTCACCCAATTCCTGAATGGGAAGAAAGCTGTAATACTCAGCCTTTACCTCTTCGGGAAGCTCACTCATGGGATATTCATAGCAAGGAACTTCAACATCGTTGATATAGTTACCTTCGCTGTCTTTGGGGATAACATAAAGAGCCTGTGCGGGAGCATCATGCATTACCTGTGACAGACCTTTATCCTGTCTTGTGATGATCGATTCGATAAGCTCGGGAAGAGCAAGCTTGATAAGTGCGGAAATATCAAACTCCAGAGGCCACGCAGTTACATAACCTGTATCGTCGGGAATCCATTCGCCGTCTTCATCAAGAAGATATGTGTTATTCTGACTCATTCCGTGAACGATTATGACGGGAGTTTCAGTGTCATAATCAGCAACATAATCCGTTACTTCTTCTGCTGATGCGGAGAACGCAGGGATCATGAGCAGAACTGCAAGAAGTACACAAATAATTTTTTTGAGTTTCATAAAAACACCCCTAAAAAGTATTATTTACAAAAGTTTAACATAAATCAAACAGTCGTTCAATTGCTGTTTTTAACAATAATAGGAAGTTTTTTTTGTGTAATAATTCTTTTATCATTATTTATATATTAAATTTCGTTTGTTATAAATGCAGTTTTGTTGAAAATTTCAAAAACAGCTCATATGATTTTGATACAGATTTCAAAAAATGAATAAGTTTTCTGTGCAAGCGGTTTTTGATTGTTAAATTTTATGAATTAATGTACAGATAGGTGTTGAATTTTTATTCTTTTTGACATATAATATAGTCAATATGGAAAAATATCGGAGGTCACTATGAGAAATATTAAAATCATTAACGGCGGCTGGCTTTTTTCAAAAGAAGCGAAGTCAGTGCCTGCATCACTTCCTGCAGATTGGACTGCTGTAGATCTGCCATATACATGGAACGGCAAGGACGGTCAGGACGGCGGTAATGACTATTACAGAGGTACATGCTGGTTCGCAAAGTCAATCAAGGCTGACGAGCTTCCCGAGGGTGAAGTTAAATATCTTCAGTTTGATGGAGTAAACTCTTCCTGTGAGGTTTTCTGGAACGGTAAGAGCATAGCTAAGCATGACGGCGGATATTCAACCTTCAGAGCTAAGGTTAAGGATATTAAAGATGAGAATATTCTCTCTGTTGCTGTTGACAACTCACCCAATGACAGAGTTTATCCTCAGAATGCCGACTTTACATTCTACGGCGGTATTTACCGTGATGTAAGCGTTATCGGTGTGCCCGAAAATCACTTTGATCTTGACTATTACGGTTCACCGGCAATTATGGTCACTCCCGAAATCAAAGGTGCGGATGCAGAAGTTGAAATTAAGACCTTTGTAAAGAATGACGGTAACTGCACAGTTAAATATGAGATCATCGCAGACGGCGAAGTTATTGCAACAGCCGAAGAGAAAGGCGATGATAAGGCAAAAATTAAAATTGAAAACGTTCATCTCTGGAACGGTCTGAAAGATCCGTATCTTTATACTGCAAAGGCAACTCTTATCTGTGACGGTAAAGAGGCTGATGAAATTTCAACCCGTTTCGGTTGCCGTACATTTGAAATCGACCCCGAAAAGGGCTTCATTCTTAACGGCAAGGAATATCCTCTCAGAGGTGTATCCCGTCATCAGGACAGACCTGACATCGGAAACGCACTTCTTCCCGAGCATCATAAGGAAGATATAGACCTTATTCTTGAACTGGGTGCAACGACCATCCGTCTTGCACATTATCAGCATTCACAGGTCTTCTATGACCTGTGTGATGAAGTCGGTCTTGTTCTCTGGGCTGAGATTCCTTACATATCAAAGCACATGCCCGGCGGTTATGATAATACGGTTTCTCAGATGAAGGAGCTTGTTATTCAGAATTATAACCATCCGTCGATCGTTGTCTGGGGACTTTCAAATGAGATCACCATTGCAGGTGCGGCAGATCCCGATCTTATCAGAAACCACAAGAAGCTCAATGAGATGTGTCACGAAATGGATAAGACCCGTCTTACAACGCTTGCTTCCGTTACGATGTGTTCTATTGATTCAGAGTATGTACATATAAGTGACGTTCTTTCATACAACCATTATTTCGGTTGGTACGGCGGAACTACCGATATGAACGGTCCCTGGTTTGATGTTTTTCATAAGAAATATCCCAACAAGCCTATCGGTATCAGTGAGTATGGCTGTGAAGCTCTTGACTGGCATACTTCCGATCCTAAGCAGGGCGACTATACAGAAGAATATCAGGCATATTATCACGAAGAGCTTATCAAGCAGATCGCTGAACGTCCCTATCTCTGGGCAACTCATGTATGGAATATGTTCGATTTTGCAGCCGATGCACGTGCTGAGGGCGGCGAAAACGGCATGAACCATAAGGGACTTGTAACTTTTGACAGAAAGTACAAGAAGGATTCCTTCTATGCATATAAAGCATGGCTCAATCCCGAACCCATGGTACATCTTTGCGGCAAGCGTTATATCGACAGAGTTGAGGACGTAACAAAAGTTACGGTTTATTCAAACTGTAACGAAGTTGAGCTTTTTGCAAACGGCGTAAGTGTGGGCAAACAGACAAAGGGCAAGTATCCGTTCTTCTATTTTGATGTTAAAAACGAGGGTGAAACAGCTCTCACAGTCAAAGCAGGGGAGCTTGAGGACACAGCAACGATCCGCAAGGTCGATAAGGCCAATGAAGCCTATATAATGAAGGATGAAGGCGACGTCATCAACTGGTTTGAGATTAACATGCCCGACGGCAGATTCTCTATCAATGATACGATAGGTGACATTATGTCCACTTTCGGCGGTAAAATTGCAGCCGTCAAGATGGTCGTAAAGATCGTGGGGGCAATGTCAGGCGGTGACGATAAAAAGAAAGCCAAGGACAAGAAAAAAGGCGGCGGACTTGAAGTTGCAGGCTTCAAGTTAAGCATTCCCATGATAAAGAATGTCTACGGTATGGCAAAAGGCTTTACGGTAAAACGTGCATTCTCAATGATGGGCGGCAAGTTCACAAAAGAACAGATTCTTGAGATAAATGCAATGCTCAATAAGGTCAAGAAACCTAAAAAATAATTTGAGGAAAACGGGGCTGTGAACAGTCCCGTTTTTGTTGCTTCATTTGCTGAAAACATAAGCGAAAAACTCTTCGGTGGTTTTTCCGTAAGGTCGGTTAAATCTGCCTAAAATTATCGGAGTCGTTCCGTCTGCTGTTATATAATTTATTTTTTCATTGCAGGTAAGCATTATTTTGTATCCGCAGTCCGATGCTATCTTTACTGTTTCTTCAGAATATCTGCCGTAAGGGAAGGCTATAATATCTGTAGAAGTGCCGAATGATGTCATGTACAGCTCATTGAATTTACTCAGATCTTCCGTCAGAACGGTTTTGTACTCTTCATCACTCTCCCAATTTAATTTAGAACAACCTTTTCTTGTATCGTTTTTATGCATATCATAAGTATGACATGCGATCTCAAACGTGTCTGATTCGATCATTGCCCTTACGGTTTCAATATCCATATATGCACAGTCTGAAATTGTGTTCGGATGCTCCGTGTATTCAGTCATGACTGAACCTATTATTGCACATACTCCGGTCATATTATATTTTTCCAGAATAGGTTTTGCATATTTGTATGTGCTCAAAAAACCGTCATCAAATGTTATCATAACGGCTTTTTCGGGAATCGTCCCGCTTATGATCTGCGATGTGGTTACTGATTTGCAGCCGTTGTCCGAAAGATATTTCATATCCTTTTCAAATTCTTCGGGAGTGATCGTGTAGTCGTTGAGCAGACTGCTTTTTTCGGATATGTGATGATACATCAGTACAGTCAGCTCCGATGTTTTTGGTTCATTTGTGCTAAGTTGTGTGATCGGCGTCAGCACCGATATGAATGACAGTATTAATGATATTAATTTCAGCATTTTTAATCACCGTCGTTAGTTTGTGATAAAAATGAATATGTATTACTGAGAAATGAAAACAAAAAAGGAGTCGGAAACCGACTCCAAATTTTGTTAAATTAATATCGCCGAATTATTCTTCACTTGCAGCCTTCTGCTTTTCGAAACAAGCACTGCAGAGAACGCCCTTATCACTCTTGGGCTCGAAAGGAACTCTTGCTTCTCCGCCGCACTCTCTGCAAACTGTTGTGTAGAATTTGCGTTCGCCGTTTCTGCTCTGTTTACGTGCAGTACGGCATTCTTTGCAGCGCTGGGGCTCGTTTTCAAGACCCTTTTCAGCATAGAACTCCTGTTCACCTGCAGAGAAAATGAATTCGTTTCCGCACTCTTTGCAGATGAGTGTTTTGTCTTCGTACATAGTCAAGTACCTCGCTTGATTTTTTATTGTTGCCTCGTGACGGATTTGCACCGTACCATTTTAATAACGCTCACTGGATGAGCCGGGCATATATAACCACCGCTTTATGCGGAATTGTTCAGCTACCGAACACTTTTTTGAGTTTTGCCTTTGCCCGGCACAGTGCATTGTCTACGGATTTTTCTGAAATGCCGAGTTTTTTTGCTGTCTCACTGTAGGAAAAACCGGCAATGTAATAACCGGTCACCTTCTGCTCTGTTTCCGATAAGTGTTTGAATGCATTTTCGGTAAACAGTCGATAGTTTTCATTTTCAATGTAATCGTCCTCGGGAGAAAACACGGGTAATGTGGGGTCATCAATGATCGAAACCGAATCCGCAGGATGCTCGGCAGCGGAATTCATAGCTTTTTTTAAAGATGAATTCAGTCGGTTGCGTATGCATACACCTGCATAGGTGTTGAATGAAGCACCTGCATCACAGCTGTATGTACGGACAGCATCGAGAAACCCGATCATACCCTCCTGAAACCAGTCATCAGCCGTAAGGGACGGGGAAAAATATTTTTTTGAAAGTAACGAAACCATTCCCGTGTAACGGAATATCAGCAGATTGAATGCCTTATCCGAGCCTTTTCTTATAAGGGAAATCAGCTCGTCATCTGTGTATTCGTGCGTGACAGGCGTTTTTTCTGTCTCTGACATTGAATACCTCTCAAATGATATTATTATACAACGATAAGTATATCATTGTTTTTGTTGTTTGTCAACAATTTTTTTGAATTTTTATTGAATTATTTGTTGAAACGTAAACATTTAAATTTTTTTCAGTATTTTGTTTCCGAAAAAATCAAAAAAGTTTTAAAATTTTTAAAAATAATTGTTGCAATTCTTAATTCGTTGTGATACAATATCTGCGTTATGTAACGAATATGAAAGAGGTGAATAGTAATGAAAGAGGGTATTCATCCTAACTATAAGCAGACTCAGATAAAGTGCGCTTGCGGTGCTGTTTATGAGACAGGCTCAACAAGAGAGAATCTCCATGTTGATATCTGCTCCAAGTGCCATCCGTTCTTCACAGGTAAACAGAAGCTTGTTGATACAGGCGGTCGTGTTGACAGATTCAAGAAGCGTTATAATCTTGAGAAATAATTTTTACGATTTAAGAAACGGCACTGTATTATTCGGTGCCGCTTTTTGTCGTGCACAGAAAATGTCACATGTTTTATTGTATGATATATTACGCAAAGGATGTTGAGATTTAAATGTCCGATTATCTGACTTTAGAAAAAGAAGCATTTGCCGAATTTGTTGAAAAGCGTTCCCGATTTATCGGATATGCAAAACCTGTCAAGACTCAGGAAGAGGCTATGGATTTTATAAATGCCGTACGTTCAAAGCACTGGGACGCAACTCATAACGTGTATGCGTATGTGTTGCGTGACGGACAGTCAAGACGTTATTCCGATGACGGCGAACCCTCGGGAACGGCAGGTGTTCCGGTATTGGATGTGCTGCTGAAAGAAGATCTGACAGATTGTGTTGTCGTTGCGACCAGATATTTCGGCGGGGTGCTGCTGGGTGCAGGGGGACTTGTACGTGCATACTCTCATACATCAAAGATAGCAGTTGAGGCAGCGGGTATAATTAAAATGTCGGTTTGTGCCGTTTTGAGCGTTACGTGTGACTATAATTTTTACGGTAAGCTGTCATCGCTGATACCTGAACACGGCGGAATAATCGAAAATACGGAGTTCGGTGAAAACGTGACGGTGGAATTTTATCTTCCCGCAGCAAATGAGGGAAGTTTCAACGCAAAACTTATTGATTCGAGCTTTGGCAGGTTTTCTGCTGTCAAAATAACAGAAAAATACGCTCAGATCGGATAATTTCAATAAAAAATTAAAATTTAACAAGGATTTTAAAAAAAACAAGAGTATATAATAAATGAAGGGGGAAAATGTATGCGTTTCAGTGATGAATTTTTATCTGAGATAAGAGAGAGAAATGATATCGTTGATGTTATATCCTCCTATGTCGATCTGCGTGTAAGAGGTTCGCTCGCAACAGGGCTTTGTCCTTTTCACAATGAGAAAACGCCTTCATTTACCGTATACATCAATACTCAGTCATATTACTGTTTTGGTTGCGGTGCCGGCGGAGATGCAATAACATTTATAAAAAATATTGAGAATCTTGATTACGGAGAAGCAGTCAGAACTCTGGCAGACAGATCGGGTCTGGCACTGCCCGTTGACGGTTATGATGATTCAATCGCAAAAATGCGTCGGCGTATGCTTGATGCCAACAGGGAAGCGGCACGCTTTTTTCACGCTAACCTGTTTAAGCCCGAAGGAAAAGCCGGTTTGCAGTATTTCCTTGACAGAGGACTGACGATTGAAACAATACGTCATTTCGGTCTTGGGTTTGCTCCGGATAAATGGGATTCCCTTATACGTCACATGAAGTCAAAGGGCTATACGGACAGCGAGCTTCTTTCTGCAAACCTTACGAAAAAGACGCAGAAAGGCAACACTATAGATACTTACCGTAACAGAGCCATGTTCCCGATTATTGATGTAAGAGGCAGTGTTATTGCTTTCGGAGGCAGAGTTCTTGATGATTCAAAGCCCAAGTATGTGAACACTTCGGACACACTTGTGTACAAAAAGAGTCAGGGCGTGTTTGCACTGAACTTTGCGAAACAGGGTACTGACAAAACACTCATTCTCTGTGAGGGCTATATGGATGTTATCGCTTATCATCAGGCAGGCTTTACAAACGCCATTGCAGGTTTGGGTACTGCCTTCACTTCCGAACAGGCTAAGCTTATTTCAAAATATGCCGATGAAGTTATACTTTCTTATGATAACGACGAAGCCGGTCAAAAAGCGGCAAGGCGAGCCATAGGTATTCTGTCCCGGACACCGGTTCGTATTCGTGTTGCACGTTTAAGCGGCGGCAAAGATCCCGATGAAATAATAAAAAAATTCGGTAAGGATAAGATGCGTCAGATACTCAATGATGCTGTGGGCGATGTGGAGTTCGATCTGTTGCGTGCAAAGCAGGATTTTGATCTGAGCACATCTGACGGAAAGGTGAATTATCTTGACAGAGCCGTAACGATACTATCGGGATTTAATAATCCCATCCAATGGGATGTTTATGCTTCCAAATTGTCGGCTGAATTGGGGGTGTCGAAAGAAGCCATTGTTATTCAGACCGAAAAAAAAGCGAAACAGCGAAGCCGCAGGGAAGTTCGTGATAATTTTTCAAAAGCGGCGACCTTCAATGATGAGGCACTGAAAAAAGTCAATCCCGAACGGCAGAAAAACCTTTATGCAGCAAAAGCTGAGGAAACTCTTATAGCCTCACTCCTCAAAAATCCGGATTTTTACTATAAGATAAAAGATAGGCTGTATGATGAGGATTTTGCTACACAGCTTAATCTGAGAATATATAAGCTCATAGCGGCAAGACTTGAAGAGCACAGACCCGTTGATATTACATACTTTTCACAGGATCTGACTGATGAAGAAATGGGGTATCTGGTGCGGCTTGAGTCCAAGCGTGAGAATCTGGGCAACACCGTCAACGAATGTCTTGATTGCATAAAACGAATGAAAGAGGAAAAGACGGAAAGAGAACGAAAAAATCCTGCAAGCATGACGGACGATGAATGGGCGGCTCAGTTTAAAAAAAATGACAATTAAAATACAGGGGTATTTATATGGATGCAAGTGACAAGAAAAAATTATTTAACAAACTCATAGAAAAAGGTAAGGCTGCGGGCAAGCTTACTGCTCAGGAGATCGATGCCGCTATCATTGAGATGGATTTCGATATCGATGAACTGGACAAGCTTTACGTAACGCTTGAAAACAATAATATTGAGATCATCGACGATTTTAACGATTCTATTGATGATATGATAAACTTCGATTCCGAGATCGGCAATCAGGCTCATATTGATGTTGATGAAGCTGAAGCTGTTGCCGTTCAGATGGATGATCCTGTCAAGGCTTATCTTAAAGAGATCGGTAAGATACCTCTTCTTACTCCCGAGGAGGAGATAGAGCTTGCCATGCGTATGGCTGAAAATGATGAAAAGGCAAAAAAACGCCTTGTTGAAGCAAACCTGCGTCTTGTTGTCAGCATAGCAAAGCGTTACGGCGGCAGAGGTATGCAGTTCCTTGATCTTATTCAGGAAGGCAATATGGGACTTATCAAAGCCGTAGATAAATTTGATTACACCAAAGGTTTTAAGTTTTCAACTTACGCAACATGGTGGATAAGACAGTCTATCACACGTTCCATTGCCGATCAGGCAAGAACAATCCGTATACCTGTTCACATGGTTGAAACAATTAATAAGGTAAAAAAGACAAGTAACCAATTGCTTCATCTTAACGGAAGAGAGCCTACTCCCGAAGAAATCGCAAAGGAATTAGGTATGACTCCCGAAAAAGTGCGTGATATTCTCAGAGTTGCACAGGAACCGGTTTCCCTTGAAACGCCTATCGGTGAAGAGGAAGACAGTCATCTCGGTGATTTTATACCCGACGAGGACGCACTTGCACCTGCAGATGCAGTATCACAGATGATGCTTAAGGAAGACATTGAGAAAGCTCTTAAAACACTTACCCCCAGAGAGGCAAAAGTTATAAGCCTCAGATTCGGTCTTGATGACGGACATCCCAAGACTCTTGAAGAAGTCGGTGCAATGTTCGATGTAACGAGGGAAAGAATCAGACAGATCGAGGCTAAGGCACTCAGAAAACTTCGCCACCCCATGAGAATAAAACTTTTGAGGGGTCACATAGACTGATTCGGAGGATTTGAGATATGGATGTAAATGAAAAGAAAAATATATTTGCTAAACTGGTTGAAAAAGGAAAGGCCAGCGGTAAGTTAACAACTCAGGAGATCGATTCCGTAATTCTGGAAATGGATATCGAGCTTGATGAGCTGGACAAGCTGTATGAATCAATTGAGAGCAATAATATCGAAGTCGTTGATGATATGAACGACGCTATGCTTGATGCTCTTACATTTGATTCCGATATCGGCAAAACGGCTGAGATCGAGGCTGATGATGCCGATTCGAGAAGTATACAGATGGACGATCCCGTAAAGGTCTATCTCAAAGAGATCGGTAAAGTTCCTCTTTTGTCAGCGGAAGAGGAAATAGAGCTTGCCATGCGTATTGCCGATAATGATCCCGAGGCAAAAAAACGTCTTGAAGAAGCAAATCTGCGTCTTGTTGTCAGTATTGCAAAGCGTTACGGCGGCAGAGGTATGCAGTTCCTTGATCTCATTCAGGAAGGAAATCTCGGTCTTATTAAAGCTGTTGAAAAATTTGATTATACCAAGGGCTTTAAATTCTCAACATACGCAACATGGTGGATAAGACAGGCGATTACAAGAGCAATTGCCGATCAGGCAAGAACCATTCGTATACCTGTTCATATGGTTGAAACTATAAATAAGGTCAAAAAGACAAACAGCCTTCTGCTTCATAAGAACGGCAGAGAGCCAACCGCAGAGGAGATCGCTGCCGAGCTTGGTATGAGCGTTGAAAAGGTGCGTGAGATACTCAGGGTCGCACAGGAGCCTGTTTCTCTTGAAACACCCATCGGTGAAGAGGAAGACAGCCATCTCGGCGATTTTATTCCTGATGAAGATGCTCTTGCTCCCGCAGATGCTGCTTCTCAGATATTGCTTAAGGAAGCACTTAATTCAGTGCTTAAAACACTTACTCCGAGAGAAGCAAAGGTTCTTTCTCTCCGTTTCGGTCTTGAGGACGGGCATCCGAAAACTCTTGAAGAAGTCGGTGCAGAGTTCAATGTTACAAGAGAACGTATAAGACAGATCGAAGCTAAGGCTCTGCGTAAACTCCGCCATCCTCAGAGAAGTAAGAAGCTTAAGGATTTCTTGGACTGATAAACAATAATGTATATTTACCAAATATTTTAAAGAATCTGATTCAATTCTATTGCTTTTTTTTAAATTAGATGGTATAATCTCTCTGCAAACTATTACATTAATGACAGGCAGTGATTAATTATGAAAAAAAGAACTAAGGCTATTGTATCAATAGTTATGTGTACAGCAATGCTGTTCACATCTGTTATGGGTGCTTCTGCAGCATCTGCTGCTGCTTCCGCACAGGGCTCAAGTTCAGTTATGGAAACAGTTGCTGAAGTTATTACAACAGGTCTTAATAAGGCTGTTGACGCACTTTTAGGCTTCATTTCAGGTATTCTTCCTGCAACAGTTAAGGTTGAGGATCCCTCTGCTTACGCTGATTATGCAGATGATAACTTCTATGACGGAACAGATGAATTCATTGACGAAGCAGCCGAAGGTGCACAGTGGCAGCTCGGTTATGCATCCGCTTCTATACTTCCTGCTGATTTCAGCACAGGAAAGTATTACAAGGGCGGTTATGATATCAACCTTCAGCTTTCAGAATGCATAGATGATCTTAAGGTAAGAGTTATTGCTCTTGATGACGGCAGCGGCAGAGGCGTTACTGTTTTTGCAGTTGTTGACTGTCTCGGTCTTGCTAACGATGATGTAAAGAACATCAGAGCAGCAGTTGCACAGGCTCTTCCCGAGGTTGATTTTACAAGTATCAATGTTTCTGCAACTCATGTTCACAGCGGTATTGATACACAGGGTATCTACACAGATACATTCGGTCATGTCTTCAAGAATCTTTTTGCCGCTATAATAGGCAGTGACAATCTTTGCGACCCTGTTGATACAGATCTTCTTGCAACTATTCAGTCTCAGACAGTTGCTTGTGTAAAAAAAGCTGTTGAAACAATGACAACAGGTACACTTGAATACGCAAAGACCGACATTTCCGATTATGTTCGTGACCGTACAGATCCCGAGATCATGCTTGATGATATGTATTGTCTTATCTTCAATCCCGATAACGGCGATACAAGTACTGTTATTTCAAACTTCGGTTGTCACCCCGAATGCATCGGCTACGGAACACAGCTTATAACATCTGACTTTGTTTTCTATACAGAGGAAACTCTCAATAACGCAGGCTATAACTACATGTTTATTGAAGGTGCAGTAGGTACATACACAGAAGAAAACGGTGCTGCATGTGACGGTCTTGATCTTGACAGAGTTGATTCTACTATCCGCTATGGTCATGAGATCGGCAACATCCTCATTGCTGTTGCAACAGGTATGACCGAAGATGAAATCGTTGCTGAATATGCATCCGATGACTGTATTTATACAAATGATTATACTGAAGAAGCTCTTGCAAGCGAAGATTGCACGCTCTGGTATGAGGGCTGGGAGGCAGTTGTTTCTGAAGAAGTTGAGCCTATCCTTAACATCAGACTTCAGGCAATGCAGATTGCCGTTACCAACGGTGTTTATAAAGCATTCGGTAAGCTTTCACTTGCAAACAACGTGATGTATAAAGACAAAGCCGGCAATGTTACAGCTGCAACAGAGATCGGTTATATGGAACTCGGTAAGAATATCAAGGTGATCCTTTGCCCCGGTGAAACATATGCAGAGCTCATCGTTGGCGGTGAGAATATGGCAGACTTCGTATATGACTGTGCTTATGATATCATGGCTGATGAAGATGATGTTATTCTCGTATTTGACCTTATGAACGATGCTCTCGGTTATATTATGCCGGATAATGATTTCGTTTACTTCAGAATGAAGTCTGACTTCTCTCTCGCAGACAGCTGGGGTCTCACATCAGTCGGCTCGAATGCTGCATCTGATGTTTACGGTGCAATCTACGAGCTTTATGACAGCGTAAAATAATAATTTGATAATTTCTTGAGGCAGAGCAAAAAAAATTGCTCTGCTTCTCTTTTTTTGTATTGATTTTGAGATTTATTTATAATACAATATATATTGAAAAATTATTTTAAATTGAAGGAACAATGTATGCAGTTTAATTCAATACACTTTTTGGTGTTTTTCCCTGTTGTACTGTTAGTATATTTTATTATACCTAAGAAACTACGGTATTTGTGGCTTCTGGCGGCAAGCTATTATTTCTACATGAGCTGGAACGCAGAGTATGCAATTCTGATTGCTTTTTCAACCGTGGTGACGTACTTGTGTGCAATAATAATTGAACAATTCAGTAAAGAAGAAGGCAAAAAATGGCTTGTGATGAAGAAAGTTACGCTGTTTTTAGCCATTGCAGTCAACCTTGCGATACTGTTTATGTTTAAATATCTGGATTTTGCAATAGATAACCTTAATGTCATACTGGGCAAAGTAGGTATAAGTATGATCGAAAGCGATTTTAGTCTGCTCTTGCCTGTAGGTATCTCTTTCTACACATTCCAGGCTTTGGGGTATGTTATTGATGTTTACAGAGAAGATGTAAAGGCAGAATATAATCTGTTCAAGTATGCACTTTTCGTTTCGTTTTTTCCGCAGCTTGTTGCAGGTCCCATCGAGCGTTCGGGCAAGCTCCTTGATCAGTTAAAGAATACGGATAAAATAAAAGTCTGGAATTATGAGAATATAGTAAAAGGCTTTATGATAATGATGTGGGGATTTTTCCTTAAGGTAGTTATCGCTGACAGAGCCGCAACAGTAGTAAATGCTGTTTTTGATGAATATTATGCATACGGCTCTTTTGAGCTTGTCGTTGCGATCGTTCTTTTTGCAGTGCAGATATATTGCGATTTTGCAAGCTATTCAACGATTGCAGTTGGTGCTGCAAAGATCATGGGCTTTGAACTTATGGATAACTTTGATACGCCGTATTTCGCAATGTCAGTAAAAGAGTTCTGGCGAAGATGGCACATTTCTCTGTCCACATGGTTCAGGGATTACCTCTATATTCCTTTGGGCGGAAACAGAAAGGGCACAGCAAGAAAATATCTTAATACAATGATCGTTTTCCTTACAAGCGGTCTCTGGCACGGTGCAAATTGGACTTATGTTGTTTGGGGTGGTCTTCACGGCTTGTATCAGATAATAGGTGATGTTACAAAGCCTGTAAAAGATAAAATTACAAAGAAGCTTAATGTCAGAACAGGGGCGGCTTCCTATAAATTTATAAAAATACTCATCACATTTTCGCTGACATGTCTGACATGGATATTCTTCAGAGCGGATAATATCACAACAGCGGTCGATTATATTGCCCGCATATTTACTCAATTGAATCCATGGGCACTTACAACAGGCGTGATATATGAGATCGGACTTGAACGTCAGGAAATGAATATTCTTATAATAGCTGTTGCGGTCATGATTTTTGTAGATTATCTGAAATACAAAAGAAATATCCGCTTTGAAAACATTGCTGACAATCAGAATTTCTGGGTTCGAGGACTTATCATATTTACATTGATATTTGTCGTTGTTATTTTCGGTGCATACGGCTACAGCTTTGATTCTCAGCAGTTCATATATTTCCAGTTCTGAAGGCGGTGTAAAAAATGAAAAAAAAGTTTTTTAAGATCACAGCCTTTCTGCTGGCTGTTGTTCTGACATTCATCGGTTTTTATAATGTCTTCAATTTTAAGTATCTTGACAGTGTATATAAAGTAAAATCTTTCTATAAGCAGGAAGAAAATACTGTCGATGTGCTTGCTCTCGGTTCAAGTCATATTTATCAGGGATTCAATACGGCGGTTCTGTGGGAAGAGTACGGCTATGCGGCATTTAATTTGTGCGGTGCGGCTCAGCCTATCTGGAACACATATTATTATCTTGAAGAAGCTCTGAAAACACAGACGCCGAAGGTTATAATACTTGACACCTATACTCTTCATTACTCCGATGAATACGGCGAGTCAAGCTTTGCTATAAAAAATACCTATGGACTTAAATGGTCGCAGACAAAAATTGATGCAATAAAAGCGAGCTTTAATACGGAAGAATCGGGAAATCAGTATTTCTTTGAGGTTTTACAGTATCATTCCAGATATTCGGATCTTAATAAAAATGATTTTTATCCCTATCAGGCAAATAAGGCAATGTATGAAAATCATAAGGGCTTTTATTGTTACTTTAATAGTAAAGCGGTTACGGAAAAAGATTTTTCCGAGATTACTTACCTTAATGAGATGATTGAAAAGGTTGAGGAATATTACAGGAAAATAATCGAGCTGGCACAGAGCAATAATATCCCCATAATCATTACTGCAATACCTTTTGCCGCAGAGAATTATCATCAGGGATTTTTTAATACAGCTGAAGCAATTGCTGACGAATACGGAGTTCCCTTTTATAACTTTCTTTCGGAATATAAAGAAGAATTGGGTATAGATTACTCAACTGACTTTGCAGACAGTCAGCATCTTAATTATCTCGGAAATACAAAGGTCACACGTTTTTTCGGCGATCTTCTGAAAGAGAATTATAATATCCCGGACAGACGTGGAGATGAAAAATATGCATCGTGGGATGCGGATGCAGATGTCTATTATAAACAGCTGGAAAACCGTAATGTGAAGAATATTCAGGACATAAAAGAATATGCAAAGGCAATTCAGAATGAAAGATATGTGACTGTTATAACTGAGTCACTGAATAGTTACAACTCGCTGTCACAGGGATGCAAAAATCTGTCTGCCTCCTTCTTCAAGACCCTTGGTATTCCGGAGGATGAATATAAAAACGGCGGCATGTGGGTAATCAGAAACGGTGAAGCGGAGTATTACAATGCTTGCGACAGTGAAAACTTTATAAAAACCGTAAAACTCAGCCGTTTTGATACAGCCTGTGTCAAGGCAGATCTTCGGGCTTTGAGTGAAGACGAAAATATACAGACGAACACGATACATGTAAACAAAAATGAACAGACAAAGGTTACGCACGGTTTGAATATTTATGTTTACGACACATTTACAATGTCCGGAGTAGACGTCATGAGCTTGAACTACGAAAACGGAAGTTTTTCAAGATAACGGAAACAGCAACAGGAAGAACCCGAGATGATCGTCTCAGGTTCTTTTCTTGCAATAAAGTTTTTATGCAAATCAGAATTTGTCGGGATGAATAATGCGTAATTATCGGAAGCCCTGCGGCGGTAATTTTTTGATTTATATATTGCAATTCGGGGTTAAAATTGTTATACTATATCTATAATGCGGTAGTTTGGGTATATTATATGTATACAAATATTTATGCTTACCGTATTTGCTGATTTGGCGGAATTGCCACTTGATAAATATTTCACAATATTATAAAATATATTGTGGTTAATAAAGCAAAAATTCTTTAATATAAGGAGATTTCAAAATGAGCGTTTTAAACAAAAAGACAATTGAAGACATTCAGGTTGCCGGCAAAAAGGTTCTTGTACGTTGTGACTTCAACGTAAAGATGGAAAACGGCGTTATCACAAGCGACAAGAGAGTTGTGGCATCTCTTCCCACAATCAAGTATCTTCTCGAGAACAACGCAAAGGTTATCCTTTGCTCACACCTCGGCAGACCTAAGGGTGAATTCAATCCCGAATTTTCAATGGCTCCCGTTGCAGAGTGCCTTTCAAAGTATCTCGGCATCGAAGTTAAGCTTGCCAAGGACGTTGTAGGCGAGTCAGCTCAGGCTCTTGCCGCAGAACTTAAGGACGGCGAAGCAATGCTTCTTGAAAACGTTCGTTTTGAAAAGGGCGAAACAAAGAATGATGAAGAACTCAGCAAGAAGTTTGCTGCTCTTGCAGATATCTTCGTAAATGATGCATTCGGCTCAGCTCACAGAGCACATTCATCAACTGCAGGCGTTGCAGCATATGTTTCCGAAACAGCTATCGGTTACCTTATGCAGAAGGAAGTTGACGTTATGGGTAAGGCTCTTGAAGATCCTGCAAGACCTTTCGTTGCTATCCTCGGCGGTGCTAAGGTTTCAGACAAGATCGGTGTTATCGAAAACCTTATGGAAAAGGTTGACACTCTTATCGTAGGCGGCGGTATGGCTTACACATTCTTCGCTGCACAGGGTCATTCAGTCGGTACATCTATCTGTGAAGAAGACAAGATTGAGCTTGCAAAGAATATGATGAAGCTTGCAGAAGAAAAGGGTGTTAAATTCCTTATTCCCGTTGATAACAGAATCGGTACAGAATACAAGCCCGACACAGAATGTGAAATTGTTGACAGTGACAAGATACCCGACGGTTGGATGGGTCTTGACATCGGTCCCAAGTCAGAAAAGCTCTTTGCTGAAGCACTCGAAGGTGCAGGAACTGTTATCTGGAACGGACCTATGGGTGTTTCCGAATGGGAAAAGTTCGCTTCAGGTACAATTTCAGTTGCTAACGCAGTTGCAGCAGCAACAGATGCAGGTGCAGTTTCAATCATCGGCGGCGGTGACTCAGCAGCTGCTGTTAAGAAGCTCGGTTTCAATGACAAGATGACTCACGTTTCAACAGGCGGCGGTGCTTCTCTTGAATTCCTTGAGGGTAAGGACCTTCCCGGTATTGCTTGCATTGATAACAAGTAATTTTATGTAATAATTAATAGTGAAGAATGAGCAATCGTTCTTCACTACATATTGAAAGGACTTATTTAAAATGAATAAAGCACTTCGTAAAGCAGTTATCGCAGGTAACTGGAAAATGAATAAAACTCCTGCTGAGACAAAGGCTCTCATCAATGAAATGAAGCCCCTCGTTGCAGGTGCAGATTGTGATGTTGTTCTCTGCGTTCCTTACATTGATGTTTTTGCAGCTATGGAAGCAGCAGAAGGTTCAAATATCAAAATCGGTGTTGAAAACTGTCACTGGGCAGAAAGCGGTGCTTTCACAGGTGAAGTTTCAGCAACAATGCTTAAGGAGATCGGTGTTCCTTATGTAATCATCGGTCATTCAGAGAGAAGACAGTACTTCGGTGAAACAGATGTAACTGTTCAGAAGAGAACAAGAGCAGCTCTTGATGCCGGTCTTACAGTTATTCTTTGCGTTGGTGAATACCTTGAGCAGAGAGAACAGGGCATCACAGAAGAAGTTGTTCGTATGCAGACAAAGATTGCTCTCGGCGGTGTTTCAGAAGCTGAACTTGAGAACATCATCATCGCTTACGAACCCGTATGGGCTATCGGCACAGGCAAGACAGCTACAGCTGAACAGGCTAACGAAGTTAACCACGCAATCAGAGTTTGTGTTGCTGAGCTTTACGGCAAGGCTGCTGCTGACAAGATGGTCGTTCAGTACGGCGGTTCAATGAACGCTAAGAATGCAGACGAGCTTCTTGCACAGGAAGATGTTGACGGCGGTCTTATCGGCGGTGCATCACTCAAGGCTGAAGATTTCTCAATAATCGTAAAAGCTGCTTCAAAGTAAAATAAAAATAACGGGGCAGGAGAGAAACCTGCCCTTTTTTAAAGGAATGAATAATATGAAAAAACCTTATGTTTTATGTATAATGGACGGTTTCGGTTCAAATCCCGGAGCAAAAGGAAATGCAATTGAATTTGCAAAAACACCTTGTCTTGACAAGCTTTTTGCTGAAAATCCCCATACTCTTATCGGTGCATCAGGTCTTGATGTAGGTCTTCCCGACGGTCAGATGGGCAACTCGGAAGTAGGTCACACCAACATCGGTGCAGGTCGAGTTGTTTATCAGATGCTTGTAAAGATTTCAAAGATGATCAAAGACGGCGAGCTTTCAAAGAATGCCGAACTCAGAGCTGCCATGGACAACTGCAATGAAAAGAAATCTGCACTTCACCTCGTAGGTCTTCTTTCAGACGGTGGTGTTCACAGCCACATTGAGCATCTTTTCGGTCTTGTTGCAATGGCTAAGGAAATGGGCGTTGAAAAGGTCTATGTTCACGCTATCACAGACGGTCGTGACGTTTCCGTTGAGTCCGGTAAGGGCTTTATGCAGGATTGTCTTGACAAGTTCTCAGAAATCGGTCTCGGTAAGATTGCAACAATTTCCGGCAGATACTATGCAATGGATCGTGACTTCGCATGGGACAGAGAAGAAAAGGCTTATGCTGCAATGGTTTACGGCGAAGGCAATCAGTGTGACTGCCCCGTAAAGGCTATGGAAGAATCTTATGCAAACGGAATCACAGACGAATTCGTTCTTCCCGTTGTTATTGATAAAGACGGTATGATAAAGGAAAATGACTCCGTAATCTGCTTCAACTTCCGTCCCGACAGAGCAAGACAGCTTACAAGAATGTTTGTTGACCCCGATTTTAACGGTTTTGAGAGAAGAAAAGGCTTCTTCCCCGTAAAATATGTATGTATGACACAGTACGATGCTTCAATGCCTAATGTTACAGTTGCTCTTCCCAACGAAGATCTTACAATGACAATGGGTGAATATGTTTCATCAATGGGTATGACACAGCTGAGAATCG
>CAZTFS010000026.1:0-23682 GCA_964613045.1 uncultured Eubacteriales bacterium | reverse complement strand
GATGAAACTTTGAGAGCAGAAAGCCGCCCACTTCGTTGCATATCTGCGGTGAATTATAGGGGAATTTCTTATCTGAACGCTTTGCCTCGACTTTGAAAGTTCTTGCAAATGTCAGCTCATCGCTTAAGTATTCATAAGCGGTCTGCTTGATAACTTCGATATCTTTTTCGCATTGTGCGGCTCTTGATATTCCCACAACGCCGAAAACGTGCCGAATGATATCAACAGCTTTTTCAAAATCGACATTTTCATCAGCAGGTTCGATAACCGTTGTGGATTGGGAACGGATAAATTTAAATTCTCCTACACTGTGACGAAGTCTCTGTCTTATGTTTTTTATCAGAATGTCTTCAAATGTACGACGGTTGAGTCCCTTGAGAGCAAGCTCACCGTCTTTTAAAAGTATGATTTCCTTCATTTTGTATCTCCAATTTATAATTATCGTCTGATTCGTTTTACTATGCTGTCTATTGCCATTGTCAGCTGATGCATGTCATCTGCCGTATTGAATCTTGAAAGGCTGATGCGTACAGCGGAATCTATGAATTTCGGGTCAAGTCCGATTGCAGAAAGAACCTCACTGCGGTGACCTTTTTTACAGGCTGAACCTGCCGAAATATATATTCCTTTTTCACTGAGTGCATTTACCATGGTCTGGGAAGGAACGCCGAGAACGGACATGTTTATGATGTATGGAAGTGAATCGGGTGCTGAATTGATGTGAACTCCGCCGATTCCGGTCACTTCTCTTATAAACATGTCACGAATACGTCTGATCTCTTCATATTCACGGTTAATATCCGGCAGAACTCGTACAGCCTCGCCGAAACCGACGATTGCAGGCATGGCTTCCGTACCGGAATAGATGCCCTTTTCCTGACCGCCGCCCACGACGTGAGGTATAATCTGCAAGCCCTTTCTTGCAAAAAGTGCACCTGCACCTTTAGGCCCGTGAATTTTATGTGAGCTTACGGTCATAAGGTCGATTCCCGATCTGACAGGTGACAGCGGAATCTTTCCGAATGCCTGAACTGCATCAACATGGATAAGTGCCGGCGAATCGGCTCTCTTTACCGCTGTTTTCAGCTGATTTATCGGATTGACCGTACCGATCTCATTGTTGACAGCCATTACAGAAACAAGAATTGTGTTCCGGTTAACGGCATTCATCAGCTCCATTGGTGAAAATGCACCTTTCGCATCGGGCTTTAATCTGATAACTTCAAAGCCCTGCTGTTCAAGTCTTTTCATACATTCATTTACGCTGGGATGCTCAACGGAAGTTGTTACTATTCTGTTGCCTCTGCGTTTGTTTGCGTTGACAGCACCGAAAATTGCCGTATTATTTGCTGTTGTGCCGCTTGATGTGAAAAATATTTCATCCTTTGAACAGGACAGAGCATCTGCAAGGTGTCCTCGGGCTTTTTCGAGTGCCATGGAGGCTTCAACGCCCTTTTTGTGCAGTGAAGAGGGGTTGCCGTAGTTATTTATAAGCATATCGGTCATTTTGTCGGCTGCTTCACGGCAGACACGGGTGGTTGCACTGTTGTCAAGATATATTTCCAAAGGTTTCAACTCCTTATTATGTATTAATGCATACTGCATCAGTACATTATACGTCTGAATTGTCCCGCCGTGAATCAGAAAAAGCAGGGATCAAGGCTGTATTCGGGAAATTCATTGTAAAGATGTGACAGATCGTTAAGATATGCAAGTACCACGTCAATACCGTACCTGCCTGTGCCTTCTTTGAAGAAGTAGAACTTTGTTACTCCTGTATTAAGAAAATGCGGGTCAAAAATAACCGCTTCGGGATCAAGCCCCATGATATGATGGCAAAGGAAGGTGTTGAATGCAGCGTGAGCCGTGATCGCAACCTTTTCGCCGTTGCCGTGATGCTCTTTTATGTAAGTGACAGCTTTCTTTGCACGTTCAAGCTGCTGTGCATCGCTCCAGCCGGAAGTAAAGCTTATCATTCTGTCATTTTCCGTATATCCGTCAGCAAGAACTGCATGAGGGAAGAACTCTTTTTCCTGTGCGAATGTAAGCCCGGGGAACTCTTCTTCTTTTCCGCCGTTTTCGGAAAGAAGCGGAAGTATCCTGATTTCATGGGCACCGTTTTCGGGCTGTCTTTTTACGATTTCCGTAGCCGTCATCATTGCTCTTCTCATACCGCTTGAATAAACGGCATCAAAGGGGTAGCTTCTGAATCTTTCTCCTAAAAGCTCTGCCATACGCAGTCCCTTGGGTGTAAGGGGAACGTCTTTCATATCAAGCTCCGAAAAACCTTCCATTTTCTGACCGAGATTTCCGAATGTCTGACCGTGGCGTATTATGTAAAGTTCAAGATCTATTTCATTGGTTGACATTTATATCACATCCGATAACTGATATTTTTAAAATATTATATCATATATTATTAAAAATTCAAGCCCGTACCGCTGAACAGTACGGGCCTTACGGATACACATGCAAACGCTTCAAATATAACTGTTGCATCCGTCAATTGTAGTATTGACATCGTGCAAAATTATATTACAGGAATATTCTGTTAAAAAGTCATCTGCTCGCCGGAATCCTCTGCTGAGAGGATTGCACCTGCTGACGGAAGCGTTTTTGTTTTGTAACGCTGTGGTTTTACGAACATACCGTCCTGATAATATACGACGCTGTCAACTCTGTGACCTTTTTTCAGATTCATGACTGCGACGCCCTGAGTGTTCTTTGTGGTCTTCGGTGAAATTGCACCGGAATTGAATATAAGCAGTCTGCCGGAAGTCGATCTTATAACAAAATCAGTATCGTCGGTTATTGCGTAAGCCGCAACAAGCGGTGACTTATCAGAATAAGCATTGATGAGCTTCTTTCTGTTTGTTTTTGTTTCGTAAGCGGACATATCGACCTTTGCGATTTTGCCGTTTTCAAAGAAGAACAGCATATAGCCCCTGTAATCGGTGGTAACCGTCATGTAAACAGATGCTTCACCGCTGTCAAAGCCTAATTTTGCGGGAACGTAATCGCCGAGTACGCTTGTTTTTGAGTCCTCAAAATCGCTTACACGTGATTTGTAAGTCTGACATTTATCCGAGAAGAACATCAGCTCTGCGGCATTTGTAGAATCAAGCTCCTGTGTGATGAAATCGTTCTCCTTGAGCTTGTGAGTGCCGTTGCTCATACGAAGCGAAAGGGGTGTTATCTTCTTGAAATATCCGTCATGAGTATAGAACAGTCTGACAGGATAATCGGGGACAGATTCCGCTGCATCTTCTTTATCGGTAGTATAATCATAAAGAATTTCCGTTCTTCTTTCTTTGCCGTACTTTTTCATTACGTCTTTAAGCTCGGAAACGATGATACTCTTTATTCTTGACTTGTGAGCAAGAATATCTTCCATATCTGCAATTGTTTTCTTCAAGTCTTCGATATCTTCAAGACGTTTGAGAATGTATTCACGGTTTAAATGACGGAGCTTTATTTCCGCAACATATTCAGCCTGAATCTCATCAATACCGAAGCCTATCATCAGGTTGGGGACAACCTCAGCCTCTTCTTCGGTTTCCCTTACGATCTTAACAGCCTTGTCTATATCAAGAAGAATTTTCTGAAGACCTAAGAGAAGATGAAGTTTGTCCTTTGCTTTGCCTAAGCTGAATGCGGTTCTTCTCTTGATGCATTCCATTCTGAAGCCCAGCCACTCTTCAAGAATATCACCGACGCCGAGAACTTTCGGAGCACCGCCGATAAGAATGTTGAAGTTGCAGGAAGTGGGATCTTCAAGGGGAGTCATACGGAACAGCTTGCTCATGAGCTTTTCAGCATCAACACCACGCTTGAGGTCGACGGTTATTTTAAGACCTGACTTATCAGTTTCGTCTCTTATGTCGCTGATCTCTTTGAGCTTGCCTGCTTTTGCCAGCTCGATTATTTTATCAATAATTGCTTCGACTGTGGTTGACGGAGGAATCTCTGTAATGTCGATGCAGTTATTCTTCTGATCGTAGCTGTATCTTGAACGTACTCTTACCGAGCCTCTGCCTGTTTTGTATATTTCGTCGAGCTTTTCTTTATCGTAAAGGAGAATACCGCCGCCGCTGAAATCGGGAGCTTTGAGAGTTTCCGATATGTCATGGTCGGGGTCACGGATAAGTGCAATGGTAGTCTCGCATATTTCATTGAGATTGAAAGAACAGATGTTGCTTGCCATGCCGACGGCAATACCCATGTTGTTGTTAACAAGAATAGACGGGAATGTAACAGGGAACAGGGTAGGCTCTGTCATTGAGTTGTCGTAGTTTGGAGCAAAATCAACAGTGTCCTTGTCGATATCTCTGAAAAGCTCAGCCGAAAGCTTGTCAAGCTTTGCTTCCGTGTATCTCGAAGCCGCATAAGCCATATTTTTTGAATATGCCTTACCGAAGTTACCCTTTGAATCAATGTAAGGGTGAAGCAGTGCCTCGTTACCTCTTGTAAGACGTACCATCGTTTCGTATATAGCCGCATCACCGTGAGGGTTGAGCTGCATAGTCCTGCCTACAATGTTTGCCGACTTGACCTTTGCACCGTTTAAAAGTCCCATTAAGTACATTGTGTACAGGAGCTTACGGTGAGAGGGCTTGAAGCCGTCAATTTCGGGGATAGCACGGGAAAGTATAACACTCATTGCATAAGGCATGTAGTTAGTTTCCAGTGTATCGGTTATCAACTGCGGCTGGACTTCACCTGCACCTAAAATATGTGCATTGGGGTTCAAGTCCTCATGCTTTATTTCATTATCAGTTTTCTTTTTTCTTGCCATTTTATTTACTCCTGTCAGCTTATGTCTGCAAGGTCAATGTAATCACTGCCGAATTCGGCAATGTGTTCTTTTCTGCCCTGAAGATTGTCACCTAAAAGCAGGTCGAATACTTCCGCAGTTCTTTGTGCATCGGTAGGTTCAATTTTAACAAGACGTCTTGTTTTCGGATTCATAGTAGTCATCCACATCATGTCGGGCTCATTTTCACCGAGACCTTTTGAACGCTGTATAGTGTATTTTTTCTCGCCGATCTCTTTAAGTGCTTCCGCTTTTTCCTGTTCATTATATGCAAACCATGTCTGATTGCCCGAGGTTATTTCATAAAGAGGTGATTCGGCAATAAACACCTTTCCCTCCTGAATGAGAGTGGGCATTAATGAATAGATCATTGTAAGAATCAGTGTGCGGATCTGGAAACCGTCAACGTCTGCATCGGTACAGATAATAACTTTGTTCCATCGCAGATTATCAAGGCTGAAGTTTGACATGTTCTTGTTTGCCTTTGTGCTGACTTCAACACCGCAGCCGAGAACCTTTATAAGGTCTGTGATTATTTCGCTTTTGAAAACCTTGTTATAATCAGCTTTAAGACAGTTGAGAATTTTACCTCTTACGGGCATGATTGCCTGGAAAGAAGAGTCTCTTGCCTGTTTACATGCACCCAATGCAGAGTCACCCTCAACGATGAATATCTCTCGCTCGCTTACATCTTTACTTCGGCAGTCAACGAATTTTTCAACTCTGTTTGCCATGTCATTTGATGAAGCAAGGGTTTTTTGCAGATTAAGTCTTGTCGCCTCAGCTTTTACACGGCTTCTGAGGTTTATAAGCACCTGGTCGGCAATTCTGTCTGCATCAAGCTTGTTCTCAATGAAATATATTTCAAGCTGATGACGTAAAAACTCCGTCATTGCCTGCTGAATGAACTTGTTTGTGATAGCTTTCTTTGTCTGATTTTCGTAGGAAGTCTGTGTTGAAAAGGATGAAATAATAATTACAAGACAGTCTTCAATATCCTGGAATGTGATCTTACCGTCAGACTTTGTGTATTTACCCGTCTGTTTGAGATAGGAGTCTATCTGAGATACAAATGCACTTCTTACCGCTTTGTCGGGAGCTCCGCCGTGCTCAAGCCAGCTTGAGTTGTGGTAAAAATCCTTGAGCTGTTTTTTCTTTGAGAAGGCAAGGGCAACATTTATCTTAACCTTATATTCGTCCTTGTCCTCACGGTCTTTACCTTTTCTTTCGGTACTCCATGACTGAACAGTGGTAAAGGCATCTTCGCCGCAGAACTGCTCAACATAATCTTTGATACCGTTTTCGTAAATGAATTCGGTGGTTTCGAATTTTGATTCCGTGATCTGGTTTTTAAATATGAATTTAAGTCCGTTGTTGACAACAGCCTGTCTTTCAAGAACTTCTGTGAAATATTCGACAGGTATATCAATATCGGTAAAAACGTCAAGGTCGGGCTTCCATTTGATCCTCGTACCTGTGTCACGTTTTGCATAAGGCTCTTCGTGCATGTCTCCGACAGCGTAGCCCTTTTCAAAGTGAAGAGTATAGCACTTGCCCTCACGGTGAATTTCGGCATCCATATATTCAGATGCAAACTGAGTTGCACAAAGACCGAGACCGTTAAGACCTAACGAATATTCGTAATTACCGTTATTATTAGTGTCATATTTGCCGCCTGCATACATTTCGCAGAAAAGCAGTTCCCAGTTAAACCGTTCTTCATTTGCATTCCAGCCCACAGGCATACCTCTGCCGTAGTCCTGAACTTCAATGGAACGGTCAAGGAATCTTGTTATGACTATCTTTGAGCCGTAGCCCTCTCTTGCCTCGTCGATGGAGTTTGAAATAATTTCAAAAACAGAGTGCTGACAGCCGTCGATACCGTCAGAGCCGAAGATAACGGCAGGTCGCAGACGAACCTTATCCGCACCTTTGAGCAATTTTATATCTTCATTACTGTAATCTTTTTTTCTTGCCATTTCTGCCTCCGTATATGGTTAGCAATATCATGATTTTGTGGTTATTCTATATTATTATACATTATATTGGATTTTCGTCAAGAGAAATTTTTTAAATTTTTCTGTTTTGAATAGATTTTGGGGGTAAAAAACGCTGTTTTGTGTCAAAATTAAAAAAAGTAAAAAAATTTGAAAAAAGACTTGATTTTTATGGCGTAATGTGATAATCTATACAGGCAATCAAACGCTTAATGCGTTTTTTGTTTATTTGATGAGATGAAAGGAAGTTGACCCGATGTCAGTTTGGGAATATATCCTCGGTGGAGTTTTAATTCTAATATCGATTGCACTTATCGTTCTTGTTCTTCTTCAGCAGAGCAAGCAGCAGGGTCTTTCCGGAGCTATCGCAGGCGGTGCTGATACTTTTTTCGGTAAGAACAAAGGCCGTACTACGGAAGCTAAGCTTGAAAAAGTTACTAAGGTACTTACAGCAGCATTTGTAATTCTGACACTTGCTACCACTCTTCTGATTGGTTTTGTAGGTTAAGTCAGATTTTATGAATACCGTGATTCAGTAGCTCAGTCGGCAGAGCACCTGCCTTTTAAGCAGGGTGTCCGGGGTTCGAATCCCCGCTGAGTCACCAGAAAAAAGCACTTCTTCGGAAGTGCTTTTTTCAATTATATCCGTCCTTGTGGTCGGGATAAATCTATTGAAATAATTAAAACTGTTCAAGTTTTGCCGCAACTCTCAGCGTCTGTCTTGCGTCGGCAGCCGTGATCTTACCGTCTCGGTTTACATCTGCTGACAGATGCACATTTGCAAGTCTGATTTCAATTTCGGCAGCAAGTCTGAGTATGGTTCTTGCACTGCTTGCGGTAACATTGCCGTTTATGTCCGTAAAACCGATTGAGTATGTTTTACATTCATTTTTATCTTTGCCGAGATTTACATTTTTAAGACTTGTGCAACCTGTAAAAGCGGATTCGGGGATAAGACTTTCCGGAAGATATACATCTGTAAGTGAAATGCAGTTTTTGAATGCACTTTCGCCTATTTCGGCAGAGTTTGAAGAGCAGAGATACACATTTATGAGATTTTTACAGCCGAAAAAAGCACAGCTCTGAATTTTAGTCAGATTTTCGGAAAGAGGAAGATAAACTGTCTCGATGCGGCTGTTTCTGAATGCATCAGTGCCGATGATCTGCAAAGAAAACGGCAGATAGACTTTTTTGATCATGGAATTATCGAGAAAAGCACCTGTACAGATCTCGGTGATTCCCTCTGGAACAGAAAATTCCTCTCCGCCGGAGTATTTTTCAGTGCAGTTGATAAGTTTAGTCATGTCGGAAGAATAGACAATGCCGTCAATTATGACTGTATCCTGTGCAAAAGCCGTTAATGCAGATGTATATACGAGTATGAATATAAGTAAAACAGAAACGATCCTTTTCAATTTTATAACCCCCTCATACAGATAATATATTACCTTAAAACAGAGATTAAAACAAGAGTGTTTTAAATGGCAATCTGTTACAGGAATAAAATTTATGCCGATTTGTAAGTTTAATTAATTCTATCAAAAATAAAAACAGATATCAAGTATTTATTGACTTTGCAGACCAAATACTGTAAAATACTTTTATAATGTAAAACGGAGGGAAATGAAAAATGGCTAAATCAAAACCTCAGGCACCTCATGCCGCAAAGCATCCGAATGCAATCTCTGTCGGTGAAGCAGTGGGATATCTTTTCGGCGATATGGGAAATCTTTTTGTGCTGACATTTGTATCAACATACCTTAAGGTATTCTATACCGACTGTCTTCTTCCGGGACACGGAGCATCTGCCACTAAGATAAGTACCGACCTTACGATCCTGTTTCTTGTGATCAGATTGTGGGATGCGATCAACGACCCGTTATGGGGAATAATAGTTGATACAAGACGTCCGGGTAAAAACGGCAAGTTCCGTCCGTATCTGAAAACTGTTTCGATTCCGTTGGCGATCTCAACGGCACTGTGTTTCCTTAATGTGCAGAATGTTATTTCATCTTATGCACTTCTTCTTGCATTTGCATATATTTCATACTGCGTATACGGTATGCTTTATACTGCCATAAATATTCCTTACGGTTCGCTGGCTTCTGCAATTACGGACGATCCCAACGGCAGAACATTGCTTTCTACAATGCGTTCTGTCGGTGCAGGTGTCGGCGGTGCGGCAGTTACACTTGTCGCACAGAAGATTATTTATGATGACGGTGCAAAGCTCAACCCCGAAAAGACTTTTGTTGCAGCATGTGTGCTTTCAGCCCTTGCAGTTGTCGCATATATGACTTGTTACAAGACTACAAAGGAAAGAGTTCTCTACTCTCCCGAAAAGAAAAAAGTCAATATAAAACTTACTTACGGAACACTTTTCAAGAGCAGACCCTTCATGACCGTTACACTTGCAGGTCTTGTTATCAGCGGTCTTCTTCAGTTCGGTTCGTTCAATCAGTACCTTACAAAGAACTACTTTGCAAATGCCGATCTGTCCATACTTCTTACCATTTCAACTTATGCTCCTATGGTTCTTCTTATTCTTTTTGTACCCAAGCTTTCAGCGAAATTCGGTAAAAAAGAGCTTTGTACATGGGGTCTCGGTCTCGCAACAGTATCAAGCATAGTTCTCAGCTTTATCGGACCGAATGACAGCCTTCGTGAAAATCCTGCTCCCTTCTTTATTCTCAATTTTGCAGTTGGTGCAGGTTATTCCTTTGTTTCAATTCTCAACTGGGCAGTTGTTACCGACGTTATCGACTGGCAGGAGAACGTTACCGGAATCAAGAACGAGAGTGCAATTTATGCTGTCTACACATTCGCAAGAAAAGTCGGTCAGACTGTTGCTGATTCGGGCGGTCTTCAGCTTCTTTATAAGTATGCAAAGTACGATCCCGAAACTTCAGGTGCAGTCGGCTACATTCCCGGTGTAGGTGAGCGTCTTTATAAGATGGTAACAAGGGTTATGGCTATCGGCTACGCTGTTATATTTATTCTCTTCCTTTTCTATCCTCTTAACAAGAAAAGGCTTGCCAAGCTTCAGGAGGAGCTGACAGTAAAACGTGCGGAAAATGCAGAAAAACTCAAGTCCGCACAGGCAGACGCATAACTAATAATTTATCGAACCAATTAACAATGTACAATGTACAATTTACAATCGTGCAGATGTAGCGATGCAGGCGGTTTTTTTGTAGATCATTGTACATTGTAAATTGTAAATTGTTCATTGATAAACTCTGATTTGAAAGGTGGTTTTCACTTTGTCTAAACGCAGTGATTATATTTCCTGGGATGAGTATTTTATGGGAATTGCCGCATTGTCGGCAAAGAGAAGTAAAGACCCCAATACTCAGGTCGGTGCTTGCATCGTCAATGACGGTAATAAGATCATGTCTGTGGGGTACAACGGTTTTCCCATGGGCTGTAATGATGATGTTTTTCCGTGGGATCGCACAGGTGACGAGCTTGATACAAAATATCCGTATGTCTGTCACGCTGAGCTGAATGCCATACTTAATAACAGAGGTGCGAACCTTGAGGGCTGCAGAATATATGTTACACTTTTTCCCTGTAATGAGTGTGCAAAGGCTATTATTCAAAGCGGCATAAAAGAGGTCGTTTATATTTCCGATAAGTATGCAATGACAAAGGGAACAATTGCATCAAAAAAGATGTTTGATGCGGCTGGGGTAAAACTGAGAAATCTTATTCCCGCAACTGAAGAGATCGTTTTGTCATTCAGAACGGAAGATATGTAAATAATAATTTGTCGAACCGATTAACAATGTACAATGTACAATTTGCAATTGTGCAGTTGTAGGGATACAGGCGGTTTTTTTTGTAAATCATTGTACATTGTAAATTGTAAATTGTTCATTGATAAATTCTGATCTCTAAATTCAAAAAGAGGTACATAAATATGAAAAAACCGATAAGAGGTTCGGGGCTTATGCCTGACCATATTATGATAAGCATCAACGGTGATCCCGAGACCTGTATGGCTGTAACATGGCGTACATGTACAGATATTGAAGACGGTTATGTTCTTTATCATGCACAGGACAGCGATGAGATATTACGCTGTGATGCATCTTTTCATCCTTTTGTCAGCGATATAGATGAGAGTCATATCTTCTCTGCTCATCTTTCGGGTCTGCGACCTGATACTAAATATTATTATACCTGCGGAAACGATTTGTACAGAAGTGAAGAATTCTTCTTTACCACTTCGCCCGAAAAACTTACAAAATTCAAGTTTATCTGTGTATCCGATCAGCAAAGAGGACACCCCTTTGAAAAGCCGGACTATTCTTATTTTCAGTCTTTTATAAAAAAGGTTCTTGAAGAAAATCCCGATACAAGATTTATCCTGACCGGCGGTGACAATACTGATTGCGGTCAGCATGAAGTTCAGTGGAACGGTGCATTCAGCGGTCTTAAAGGTATATGTGAGACCACTCCTCTGATGATGTCGCTGGGTAATCATGATAACCGTGGATTCAAGGATTACAAGAACGGGATCGGAAGATATTATGCCGAACCTGCAGAATTTTTTAATACACAGTTCAGCGGAGCTTATCCTGCCAACGGTCCTGAAGGCTGGGAAACGGAAAGCTATTCTTTTGATTACGGAAATGCACATTTTTGTGTCATGAGTATCAATGAACCTGAAAAAGTAAACGACTGGGTAATAAACGATCTCAGTTCTTCAGATAAAACATGGAAGTTCGGAACATATCATTTTCCTATATGTTATTCGGGTACAGACTGTCAGAATTATGATGCATATCCCGTTATGACTGAGTGCTTTGAAATGTATGATGTTGTTTTTTCGGGACATGAACATAATTTTTCAAGAAGTTTTCCTCTGAAAAATGAAAATCTTTATGACAGACCGTCTCAGGGCACGATTCATTATATGCTCGGTAATTCCGGCGGCAATCCTCCCGGCTCAAGAACTGTTCCTAAAATATGGCATGCGGCTTTCTGGACTCAGGAAGTGCCCGAAGCGATGGTTGCAATTGTTGAGGTCGACGGAAATAAATTAACTCTTACTTCTGTTCTTGATGGTGGCAGAATTGTTGACAAATGTACCGTTGATAAGGAAAAAGATGAGATCACACCTTACGCTCTTGCACCCAAATTCAACAGAACACGTATGATGTTCAAGGGTATGGATCCGGGGCTTATGTCCTGTGCTGTTCCCTGCATAAATAATGACGGAATATGGTATGCCTCTTTTGCGGTTCTTGTGAGCTTCATCGGCGGAGCCGTTATCAAGGAGAAGGGCAGTATGACTCTGTCTGTATACGGTCATACTGTTACTTTTAAGGAAAACAGCGATATTGCAATAACCGAATCGGGTGAGTTCAGACTTCCCGCAAAGGTTATAAGAGGTGCAGCAGATCAGCTTTATGTACCCTGTGACGGTTGCCATGCTTTTGAAATGCGTTGGGCTTATGCTCAGCGAAATAATTTTATTTCTTTCGAACATGAAAGTGAAGAGCATCCGATTACAGAACAACCGTAAGACATATACGTTTATTGTTAAATGACTGTATTTTGTGCATTTGTTATAAAAAAAGTGCTGTGAATATCGTAAACTTTTTCGGCAGTTCACAATTTGTTCATATTAAAACCTATCAAAATCCAATTTTTTTTGATATACTTCAATTTGTGTTGCGGTAAATGCAAAAAATGTTCAGTTTTTAACATTCGGTTAATATTAAGAGCATAAAATGATGAACATTATCAACATTTGTAAAATATGGAGGACATGAAATGAGCAGAAAACCTACCAGCGTTTCCAGATTCGGAATCCAGCGTAAGATCGTTGCTAATATGACAAGTGAGGGTTGGCGTACAGCACCTCATTGCAGTTATGTTTTTGAACCCGACGTTACAGATTTCGTTGCAAAGTACAAGGCTTTCGATGATGAACTGAAAAAAGAGGGTAAACATGTAACATTCAATACGGTTATGATAAAGGCTATTTGTGAGGCACTTAAGGCTGCTCCCAATATGAATGCTCATTTTAACTTTGAACAGAAGCTTGTCAGAGGCAAGGTAACAACATTCGATCAGATCGACATCTCAATGCCCTGGATTCTTCCCGATGACAGAATGATGACCATTACAATGAAAGATATGGGTAACCGTTCTCTCGGTAATATGACAGAGTATATGGCTGAAACAGCAAAGAAGATAGAAAAGACCGATCTTAATGAGGCTATGTATCAGGTTTCCATGAATGATACATTTGAAAAGCTTCGTAAGGGTAGGTTCATTCATGTGGGTCAGCGTCTTGTGGGCTCTCTTACAAGCAAGAAACACAGGATATCACATCTCACAGGTGCCGCAAAAAAAGCTTATGATGCTATTCCCGATTCGGAAAAGCTTACCGCTGCCGACCTTAAGCAGGGTACTATTACCATTTCGAATGTCGGATCTATTGCAAGAGGTCATGACGGTGCAGTTTCAATGCTTATCATTATTCCTCCTCAGGTTTGTGCTATCTGTATAAATGCAATGCAGAAAAAGCCTGTTGTTGTTAAGAATGCTCAGGGTGAGGACGAAATCGCTATCAAGACAACAGTACCTCTCACGATCTGTTTTGATCACCGTGTTCTTGACTTCGGCGAAGTAAAGCCCTTCCTTGATTCGCTTCAGAAGATATTTGACGATCCTTCGGAAATTCTGAAATATTGATTTCTTTCAAGTTAAATTTAAGCTTCACTGTTATACTGAGAGTATCAACAGTGAAGTTTTCTTTTTTTCTAACATAAATTTTCCTTTCACAAACACACTAAAAGGCGGTTCTTGGTATGAGATCCGCCTTTAGTGTTGTTTTTGGATAAAATTTGCCGTGCACCGGTTTTTATGTTTTTTTTTAATTGACATTGAGTGCTTTTCGTTATATACTTTATAATGAAATATTATAAAAAAGAAAACGAGGTAATTGTTATGTATAATTTTCCTATAGGTGTTATTATAGACAGCTTCAGATGTGATCTGAAAGAGGCTGTTGTCAAGGCAGCAAAGCTTGGGGCAAACGGTATTCAGGTCTATGCATCAAGAGGAGAGATGGCTCCCGAAAATCTTACAAAAGAAAAAAGAAAAGAATTCTTAAAGCTCGTTAAGGATAACGGACTCGTAATTTCTGCTCTTTGCGGTGACCTTGGCGGCGGCGGATTTACAGTCCCCGAAAACAATGTATGGAAGGTTGAAAAATCCAAGGAGATCCTTGAAATGGCAAAGGAGCTTGAGACTGATATAGTTACTACTCATATCGGCGTTGTTCCCGAAGATCCCGAGCATGACCGTTATAAGATCATGCAGGAGGCTTGCTTCTCGCTTGCTGAGTATGCAGATAAGCTGGATGCTCATTTTGCTATTGAAACAGGTCCCGAAACAAGTGCAACTCTCAAGACCTTCCTTGATTCTCTCGGCTCAAAGGGTGTCGGCGTAAACCTTGACCCTGCGAACCTTGTTATGGTAACAGGTGACGATCCCGTAAAGGCTGTTCACAATCTTAAGGATTACATTGTACATACCCATGCTAAGGACGGAAAACAGCTCTTCTATCTTGATCCTGAGATCGTTTACGGTATCAAGAAAGGTATTATTGTTGAAGACGATTCCTTTATCGAAGTTCCTCTCGGTGAAGGCAGTGTTGATTTCCCCAATTACCTTAAGGCACTTGAGGATATCGGATTCAACGGCTTCCTTACTATTGAACGTGAAGTCGGTGACGATCCTGCTGCTGACATCGGTAAGGCTGTCAGCTTCCTTAGAGATATTATTGCGAATAACTGATAAAAGGATATACTTATGAAACTCTGGACAGGTCGCTTCTCAAAAGAAGCTGATAAAATTACAAATGATTTCAATTCCTCAATCGGTACTGATAAAAGAATGTACCGTGAGGATATTGAGGGCAGCATCGCCCATGCAACGATGCTCGGTATTCAGGGGATAATTTCCGTGGAAGATGCTGACAAGATCGTTGAGGGACTTAATGAGATAAAAAGTGAGATCGATTGCGGCAAGCTGGAAATAGACATGACCGCAGAAGATATCCATACTTTTGTTGAGGGTGAGCTTACAAGACGTATCGGTGATGCGGGAAAACGTCTTCACACCGCACGGAGCCGTAACGATCAGGTTGCTCTTGATGTAAGACTTAACCTTATAAAAGAAAACGAAGCCATTGATGAGCTTCTGAAAGCTCTTATTGCTGTTCTTGCCGATATGGGTGAGAAATATTCAGAAACGGTTATGTCCGGTTATACTCATCTTCAAAGGGCTCAGCCTGTAACTTTCGGTCATTATATGCTTGCTTATGCTGAAATGTTCCTGCGTGACAGGGAAAGACTTGCCGACTGCAAAAAGAGAACTGCCCGTTCACCTCTGGGTTGCTGTGCTCTTGCAGGCACAACTTACAATACTGACAGAAACAAGACAGCTGAATTGCTCGGCTTCAATGATGTTTGTCATAACTCTCTTGACGGTGTTTCGGACAGGGATTTTATAATTGAGCTTTCATCATGTCTCTCCACGATAGCAGTTCACCTTTCGAGATTTTCCGAGGAGATAATTCTCTGGTGTTCTCATGAATTTAAATTTATTGAGCTTGATGATGCATTTTCAACAGGCTCGAGCATAATGCCTCAGAAAAAGAATCCCGATATTGCGGAGTTGGTACGTGGCAAGGCAGGCAGAGTCTTTGGTGACAACATGACTATCCTTACAGTTATGAAGGGTATACCCCTTGCATACAATAAGGATATGCAGGAGGACAAGGATTGTATTTTCGATGCAGTTGATACAATAAAGGCTTGTCTTACCGCATTCATTCCCATGCTCGAAACAATGACGGTCAAGGCTGACAACATGAGAAAAGCTGCTGCAGGCGGATTTATAAACGCTACCGACTGTGCAGACTATCTTGTTTCAAAGGGTATGCCTTTCCGTGATGCATATAAAGTTACAGGTGCACTTGTGGCTCTTTGTATTGAAAAAAATATTACTCTTGAGGAGCTTCCTCTTGATGAGTATAAAAAATTTGCCCCCGAATTTGACGAGGGCGTATATGAAGCTGTCAATCTTGACAGATGTACGAAAATGAGAACCTCCCTCGGCGGTCCTGCTTTTGAAAATGTCAGAGCTGAAGCCGCAAGAGTAAGATCCCTTATCAAATAATCTATGAAAACAAAAAAGCGTTCAGTAAAACAGCGGTTTTATGCGGCATCTTTTACAAGAGTAGTAGCTGCAGGGTATTTTATTCTGCTTCTTATCGGTACGTTTCTTCTGATGTTGCCCGTGTCCTCGAAAACAGGGGAGTGGACATCATTCCCCGATGCATTGACAACGGCAACCTCATCGTCCTGTGTTACGGGGCTTATCGTGTTCGATACCTTTTCTCACTGGTCGTTATTCGGGCAGATCGTTCTGCTGTGTCTTATTCAGGTGGGCGGTCTGGGTTACATGACTCTGATAACGCTGTTTTCACTGCTTATCGGAAGAAAGATAAGTCTTCGTGAGCGTGGACTTTTAAAGGAAAGTACCAATTCGCTGTATATGGGCGGTCTTGTAAATCTTACGAAAAAGGTTGCCGTGGGAACGCTCATTTTTGAGGGAATCGGTGCGGTTATTCTCACTTGGCGTTTCAGCAGAGTTTTTAGCTTGAAAAGGGCTGTTTACTACGGTATTTTTCATTCTGTTTCCTCATTCTGCAATGCGGGTTTTGATCTGATGGGGGTACTTGAGCCTTACAGCTCAATGACGCATTTTAAGTCTGATCCGATAGTACTGCTGACACTTTCCGCACTTATCATAATCGGCGGTATCGGCTTTGTTGTATGGCAGGATATCAGCGTAAACAAGTTTAAATTCAGAAAATACAGGCTTCATTCAAAAATCGTTATCGTTACGAGCCTTCTGCTTCTTATGTCGGGCTTTTTGCTGACATTGGCTCTGGAATTTAACAACACTCTTTCGGGATTATCTGTTTTTGATAAGGTCATAAACGCATTTTTTGTATCTGCTTCAACAAGAACGGCAGGTTTTAACTCGGTATCAATATCTGATATGACACCCGGTTCGTATCTTATGCATATTCTTTTTATGCTTATCGGCGGCAGTCCCGGTTCAACAGCCGGAGGACTGAAAACCACTACTTTTGCAGTTCTGCTTCTTACTGCATGGTCTGATATCAGAAATTCCGAGCATGTCAATGTTTTCGGCAGAAGGATAGGCGGCGATATTATAAGAAAGTCGCTTACCGTTGTGATGATATACACCTCTCTGGTGTTTGTTTCGTCGATAGTCATCGGATTTTCAAATCCACAGCTGACACTTCCCGAAATTCTGTTTGAAGTGGCTTCTGCTATCGGTACGGTCGGTCTTTCCTGCGGAGTAACGGGGCAAGTTGATATGACAGGTCAGATGATCCTGACGGTGCTTATGTATTGCGGACGAGTGGGAAGCATGTCTTTTGCTATGATATTTACTCAGAGCAAAACTCCTTCAAAAGTGCTTTTGCCCGAAGAAAAAATAATTGTCGGATAGGTAATTTTTATGAAAAATATTCTTATTATCGGTTTAGGCAGATTCGGCAGACACCTTGCTGAAAAATTCATTGAACTGGGCGATGAAGTCATGGTAATTGACCGTGACGAGGAGGCTGTACAGTCCGTAATGAACTCTGTTACCTATGCACAGATAGGCGATTGCACGAAGGAAGCCGTTCTTCGTTCATTGGGTGTAAATAATTTTGATATATGCTTTGTCTGCATGGGTGAGGATTTTCAGTCAAGCCTTGAGATAACGGATCTTCTGCGTTCGCTGGGAGCTAAGTATATCGTCAGTAAGGCAGGCAGGGATATTCACGCTAAATTTCTGCTTAAAAACGGTGCTGATGAAATAATTTATCCCGAAAAGGACATGGCGGCAAAGGTTGCAGTCAGATTCAGTTCAAATCATCTTGTGGATTATTTTGAGATCTCAAAAGATGTGGCGATATATGAAATATATGTTCCCGACAACTGGAACGGCAAAAGCATTGTTGAGCTGAATGTCCGTGCCGGGTACGGCATAAATATTCTTTGCGTAAAGGACAGATCAGGTGTGCTTAATTCAAATCCCGGACCTGATTATGTTTTTTCAAAGGGTGAACAGATGATCGTTCTGGGCACTCAGTCTAATGTTAAAAAATTTATTAAATAACAGGTGCATTTTATGGCTAAAACCGTTTCTATATTAAATCAGAAAGGCGGAGTGGGAAAAACGACTACCGCCGTGAACCTTTCCGCAGCCATCGGTGCAAAAGGATACAAGCTTCTGCTTGTGGATATTGACCCGCAGGGAAATTCCACCAGCGGTTACGGAATAAATAAAAGGGAAATAACAAATTCTTCGTATGAAGTGCTTACAGGTGAGATAAATGCCGGTGAAGCGATAATACATACCGAATTTGAAGGTGTTGACCTTATCCCCGCCAACATGAATCTTGCAGGTGCTGAGCTTGAGATAATAGATATGAAGAACAGGGAGAGCATTCTTAAAAATTCCCTTGCCGAGGTCTGGGAGAATTATGATTATATATTCCTTGACTGTCCTCCGTCACTCGGTCTTATAACGCTGAATGCACTTACTGCTTCGGATACTTTTTTAGTTCCCATTCAGTGTGAATACTATGCTCTTGAGGGACTTTCTCAGCTTATGGCAACCGCAAGAAAGATAAAACAGCTTTACAACCCTTATCTTGATATTGAGGGTGTTTTGCTGACGATGTATGACGGCAGACTTAACCTTACTCAGCAGGTGGTTGCCGAGGTCAAGCGATTCTTCCCCAAAAAAGTATATTCCACCACAATTCCGAGAAATGTCAGACTTTCCGAAGCTCCCAGCTTCGGTCAGCCGATAATATATTTCGATAAAAATTCAAAAGGTGCTGTTGCATACTCGGCTCTTTGCGACGAGTTTCTTGCACAGCAGAAATGAAAGGAGAACTTACAATGAAAGTTTTATTTGCAGTCAGCGAGGCAAAGCCCTTTATCGCCAGCGGCGGTTTAGGTGATGTTGCAGGTTCACTTCCCCAGTCATTAAGAAAAAGAATGATAGGCTGCCGTGTTGTCATGCCTCTTTATTCAGGCATCAAGCAGGAGTACAGAGAGCAGATGAAGTTCCTTACCAATATTACCGTTTCCGTTGCATGGAGACGTCAGTATTGCGGTATTTTTGAATTGAGAAAAGACGGCGTTATATATTATTTTCTTGATAATGAATACTATTTCAAGCGTGATTCAATCTACGGACATTATGATGATGCGGAAAGATTTGCATTTTTCTCAAGAGCAGTTCTTGATATCATTCCTGTTATCGACTTTAAGCCCGATGTTATCCATTGCAACGACTGGCAGACAGCTCTTGTTCCCGTTTATTACAGCACTATGTATGCTCAGAAGTCCGGCTATGAGAATATAAAAACAGTATTTACCATTCACAATATTCAGTATCAGGGCAAGTACGGTAAGGATCTGAACAAGGAAGTTGTGGGACTTTCCGAATATGATGAGCATCTGCTTGAATATGACGGTTGTGTCAACCTTATGAAAGGTGCTGTTGAGACAGCTAATAAGGTCACAACGGTAAGCCCGACCTATGCTAATGAGATACTTGATCCCTGGTTCTCTCACGGTCTTGATCCTATTCTCAATCAGCGTTCATGGAAGTTGCAGGGTATTCTCAACGGTATCGGTTATGATATGTACAATCCCGAAACCGATAAGGATATCTGGTATAACTTTACCGCTGCCGAGCCCGAAAATAAGAAAAAGGACAAGGCAGAGCTTCAGAAATATTTCAATCTTCCCGAAAAGGAGGATGCTCCCGTAGTTGCGATAGTTTCAAGACTCGTCGGTCATAAAGGCTTTGACCTTGTAAAGGCAGTTCTTGAAGAGTTTATCTGCACTTCCGATGCTCAGATCGTAGTACTCGGTTCGGGTGAATGGCAGTATGAGAGCTTCTTCTCAGATCTTGCAAGCAGATATCCTGACAGGGTAGGACTTAAACTCGGCTTTTTTGCCGATCTTGCAAACAAGATATATGCAGGTTCAGATATATTCCTTATGCCGTCAAAGAGTGAGCCCTGCGGTCTGTCACAGATGATCGCTCTCAGATACGGTTCTATACCCATCGTAAGAGAAACAGGCGGTCTGAAGGACTCAATTCAGGACAGCGGTAACGGTGAAGGAAACGGCTTTACTTTCACAAACTACAATGCTCATGACATGCTTCACGCCATGAGAAGAGCTGTTGAGGGCTATAAGGATGCTGAAGGCTGGGCTATACTTGTTAAGCGTGCAATGGAATGCGATCTCAGCTGGAGCCGTTCTGCAAGCGAATATATAAAAATGTACAAAGAGATTCTCGGAAATTGAGGTAATTGACAATGGCACAATTTTTGCTTTCCGCATTTGCCGATGAAGGCGGAAAAACGCTTGCCGAACAGATAAAGGCTCTTAAGGATAACGAGCTTACCCATATAGAGCCCAGAGGAATCGACGGCGTGAACATTTCGGATTACACCTCCGATATGGCTAAGGAAATGAGAAAGATCCTTGATGAAAACGGTATCGGAGTATCTGCGATCGGCTCACCTTTCGGAAAGATCGGCATAAGGGACGATTTTGAGCCTCATTTTGAAAAATTTAAGCAGACAGTCGAAAATGCCTGCATTCTCGGCACTGAAAACATCCGTATGTTCAGCTTTTTTATTGAAAATGAAGAGGATTATGCGGTTTGCCGTGATGAAGTCATGGAAAGGCTTGCGAAGCTTTGTGATTATTCACTTAAAAGCGGTATATGGTGCTGCCATGAGAATGAAAAAGGCATTTACGGCGATACTGATGACAGATGTCTTGATATCCTTACAACTCTTAAGGGTAAAATAAAGGGCGTTTTTGACCCTGCAAACTTTATTCAGTGCGGAGTTGACATTCTTCCCGCATACGAAAAGCTTAAAGACCATATTGAGTATATGCATATTAAAGATGCAAGATTTTCTGACGGTTTTGTTGTTCCTCCCGGAACAGGTGACGGTCATATCAGGGAGCTTCTTGAGCTTTTCAGTAAAAAAGACGGCAAACGCTTCCTTACGCTTGAACCCCATCTTAAGGTTTTTGACGGTCTTGAAGCACTTGAACAGGCAGGCGGTACTGCTGATAAGCTCAAGGATGATTATTCTTACAAGACCAATTCGGAAGCGTTCTCAGCAGCAGCAAGTGCATTGCATTTAATTCTTGCAAAAATATAAACAATAATTTATCAGGATGAGTGCATGGTGCAAAAGGAAAAATGTAAAAAGCAAATGCTTTAAACCCCACAGTATAGAGGGAAGCGAATCAAGTCCGTCAGGACTTCCGACACTTTGCATTTTGCACTCCCATTGACAAATTCAGCTTTGAAGGAGTGAGTTAATGAATTACTATCCGGGCGGATACGGATTTCCTCCTGAAAACAACAACAGTAACAATTATAATGATAATACCGGCTTTGGAGGTAATAAGCCATACGGTTCACCGCTGAAACAACCTCAGTTTATTCCGCATGAAGTGTGGATAAGAGAAAAGTCATATATTAAAAAACTGAGTATGCTGGCAGGCGGTGCAATACTTTTGTATGTTCTTGCATCAACAGTGTTTGTCGGTATATTTCAAGGGATAAATGTTATTATCAACGCTGTCAGCCCCGAGGCGGCGGACAGCTTTGCTCAGATCACCGAAACATCACAATTTCAGTATCTTTTCGAGATACTGTATTCTGTCTTCGTCGTAGGCGGTCCGTTCTTTATTCTGGGTTATGTGTTTTACAGAAAAGGGCTTGCGGGCAGTATCCCTATGGATAAACCGAGAAAGGCAAAATATCTGCCTTTGGTCGTTATAGGCGGTTTCGGTGTGTGTCTTGCAGGAAACATTGTAACCTCGTATCTTGATTTGTTTTTCGAGATGCTTACGGGGATGGAGCTGACGAATATTGAGATGCCCGAAACTCCCCGCAATGCTGTGGGGGTAGTGCTTTATTTTCTGAGCACGGCGGTAGTTCCTGCACTTATTGAGGAAATGGCTCTCAGAGGTGTGATAATGCAACCACTGAGACGCTACGGTGATTGGTTCGCAATACTTTGTTCAGCTTTTATATTCGGTCTGATGCACTGTAATCTTGTGCAGATACCTTTTGCGTTTCTTGCAGGTATTGTCATCGGTTATGCAGTAGTCGTTACCGAGTCTGTATGGACAGGTGTTCTTATCCACTTTATGAATAATGCTTTTTCAGTGCTTGTTTCAATCATAACGGATTTCTACGGCATTGATTCGTGGCAGTACAGAGTCTGTGATATTGTATTTTATGTATTTATCGTAATCGGAATTATTTGTGCTGTATTTGTGTACAGAAAGTATTCCGACAGACCTATGAGAAAATCTTCTGTCATAAACAGCGGAAGAAATTTTGCATATCAGCCTCCGCCGTTTTCTGCGAAAATATCGAATAAAACTTTATTCGGAGCATACATGTCAACAATACCCATGATTGCGGCGATAATCGTGGTCTGTTATGAAACTGTTCTTGTATTGATGTATACATAGGGTGAGTAATCCGAATCAGCCTTAAAACGGCTATTTTTAAGTCTTTTCGGCATTTCGGATTTGAAAGGCGACAATATTATGTCTAAACTTATACTTTTTCAGGGGGATTCGATCACTGACGGTAACAGAGTCAGAACAAATGAATGGGATCTCAATCATCAGATGGGACACGGCTATGCGTTTATTATAAACGCAAAACTGGGCTGTGAATATCCCGAAAAAAATTTCCGATTTATCAACAGAGGTATTTCGGGAAACAGAATTGCCGATCTTTACGGCAGATGGCAGGAGGATACGCTAAAATATGCTCCTGATATTCTGAGTATACTTATCGGTGTAAATGATGTTCATTTTTATCTTGAGAACGGCAACGGTTCGTTGGCTGAAAGATATGAAAAAATATATCAGCTCCTTATCGATGAAGTCAGAGATAAGAAAGCTGATACCGAGATCGTTATTTGCGAGCCTTTTGCTTTGCCTGCAGCCGGCAGGGAAGAACGTTATAAAGAGGTCATGAAATATCTGATGCCCATGCAGCAGAAGGTAAGAACTATTGCTCAACGCAACAATGCAATATTTGTTCCGTTGCAGAAAAAGTTTGAAGAAGCCGCTGAAAAGTACGGCAATGAGTATTGGATATGGGACGGAGTACATCCCACAGTCTGCGGTCATCAGCTGATAGCTGATGAATGGCTCAAATGTTGCGAGTCGATTTTACCCTAAATAATTTTTCATTCTCTGCACATTGTTTTCTTCAATTGTAACAAGCTCATAGCCGAGGGCTTTGATGTTTTGGGGGACATCGCTGTATTGTTTGATCGTTCTTGTCATGTCGATAATACCCATTGTGCTGCCCTGTATCATCATCTCGGCAATGCGGTCGGGTGTTTTGTCAAATGCTGTATTCATCTGAATACCGCCCCATGTCATTGCCTGTTCGAGCATACTTTTTTCGCTGGGAAATTCGTTCTCATTGGCAAGCTCTGTGGTGGCTTTTGATGTGATAGCAGTATACTGCTGATGCTGTGTCTGCAGATCGGAAAGCAGATTTTTGTCCTGCACCTTCTGAGATACAGTTGCAATTGACTCGGAAGCCATGTGTGCATTCTGATAAACTTTATTTAAAAATTCGGCTGTTCGTGTATTTTCTGCCATAAAAAATCATTCCTTTCGGAACTATTTTGTCCCGAAAGGATTTTTTTATGCATAAAAACGGACGATT
>CAZTFS010000025.1:6665-23838 GCA_964613045.1 uncultured Eubacteriales bacterium | reverse complement strand
AATGCCATAAATGTAACAGTTGATGATGATAAGATAGTTTGCAAAAAAGCATAAAATTGTGGCACACTTCGTAATGAAGTGTGCCACAATTTTATATGTTTTTTATTCGTAAATAGGGAATTTATTAATGAGCCCAGAGGCATAATTAAGAATGTTGTTTGCATCAGTTGAAGAAACAGTGCCGTCACCGTCAACATCAGAAAGAACATATTGTCTATCTAATGAATAATTTTCTTATATCAAGAAACACATTGATGTTATGGATTTTGGCTAAGATTTGATGAATTGTAAGATTTTTTTCAACATTTAATCTGAAACAATAATGTTTAAATCAAAACTGCAAGCAATTTCTCCGTTCCAAGGACATTCAGCCAAAACAGTAACGATGAAGGAGTCTTTTGCATCGGTGGTTATTGTAAAGAATTGATCGAAAAATCCGACAGCTTCATCAGGTAAATTATTTTCATAAGTTTCAGTTATTATAATGTCGGTCGAATCTGTCTTACAAGTCCAACTGTAAATGCCGAGAGGACGATACGGACCTACAACAATTTGCTGACCGGCTTCAAGATTTACTGTAACAGTCAGTGTTTCAAGCTTTGCTGCTGCACGAAGAATGCTTCTTGCATTTGAACTGTCGATTTCGCCGTTTTCGTCAAGATCAGCGGCTTTTAGCTGCTCTTCAGTTAATGTTTCAAGCTTTGCCAAGGCTCTCAGACATAATCTTGCATCGGCAGATGTTAGCTTGCCGTTGTTGTCAACATCTCCGGGTAAATAATCAATAATAATATCATTATCACCGTAATCATAAGCCGAAACATGTAAGGGAAGAACAAAAAGTGTAATCAATACTAATAACCAGCATAAAAATTTTTTAGTTATCATATTCTAAACCTCCTCAATATAAACGCATAATGTGAATTGTAATTTGTACTAAAATAATTTCTTTCATTGTAAAACCATCGGAAACACCTGCATCTTTCATATATGAGCTGTTGTGATGTGCTTTTGTAAATATATTGTACATCATAATTCCAATAATTGCAATAAATTGTAAATAAAAAGTTTTTATGTAAAATGTACATATTATACTTTAATGTACAGATTATACTTCTTTTCGGCTGTCAAAACCATATTTGTTGCAGTGATGGATATTCAGTCTGACGGTATCGTAATTGAATGATTACGTGATTTTCCGTTTATACGTTATTTTAATCAACTTGACATCGCTCTTATATTAGTGTAAAATAAATAAAGAATTAATTCCGAGGAGTGAATTTTTATGAATTCCGATAAAAAATATATACTTTCTCTCGATCAGGGTACAACCAGTTCAAGAGCAATTCTTTTTGATAAAACGGGTCAGATAAAGTCCAAGGCTCAGTATGAATTTACTCAGATCTATCCGAAGCCCGGCTGGGTTGAGCATGATCCCAACGAAATTCTCAGAAGTGAGTACCGTGCAATTGCCGATACGCTTATTGAAGGCGGTGTTGAGGCTAAGGAGATCGCAGCTATCGGTATAACAAATCAGCGTGAAACAACAGTCCTCTGGGATAAGACAACAGGTGAGCCTGTGTACAATGCTGTTGTATGGCAGTGCCGCAGAACTGCGGAAATGGCTCAGCGTATAATTGATAATAAAGAGCTTCGCAATTACATAAAAGAACACACGGGACTTGTCATTGATGCTTATTTCTCTGCCACAAAGATAAGATGGATTCTTGATAATTCCGAGAAGGCAAGGGAAGTTCTCAAGCAGGGGAATCTGCTTTTCGGAACTATTGAAACATGGCTTATATGGAAATTGACAGGCGGTAAAGTACATGTGACCGATTATTCAAACGCATGGCGAACAATGCTTTTTGATGTTGATAACCTTTGCTGGGATAAATATGTCTGCGACAGTCTCGGCATTCCTATGGAGATACTTCCCGAAGTTGTCCCCTCAAGTCAGGTCTACGGCGAAGTCGCCACAGGCATTCCCGGTCTTGAATCTCTTGCAGGTATACCCATTTCGGGTGCTATCGGTGACCAGCAGGCGGCTTTGTTCGGACAGGCTTGCTTCCGTCCGGGACAGGCAAAGAATACCTACGGTACAGGCTGCTTCCTGCTTATGAATACAGGCGGCAAACGTGTCAAATCCGAAAATAATCTGCTTACGGGCATTGCATGGGGTATTGACGGCAGAGTAGAATATTGTATTGAAGGCTCGGCTTTCAATGCAGGCTCTGTTATTCAGTGGCTTCGTGACGAGCTTAAGATGATAAAGACAGCTTCTGAATGTGACAGGCTTGCGGAAAGTGTTCCCGATGCAAACGGTGTATATTTTGTGCCTGCATTTACAGGTCTGGGAGCTCCCTACTGGGATATGTACGCAAGAGGTACGATAGTAGGCATTACACGTGGCGTCAATCAGCAGCATTTTGCAAGAGCAGTTCTTGAAAGTATTGCTTTTCAGATGACTGATCTGCTCGAAGCGATGAAGGCTGATGCTGATATGGAGCTTACCGAGCTTCGTGTTGACGGCGGTGCAAGTGTAAGTAATATAATGATGCAGATACAGGCTAATATGATCGAAACTACGGTCAACCGCCCCAAAGTCGTTGAAACAACGGCACTGGGTGCGGCATACTGTGCAGGTCTTGCAGTCGGTTTCTGGTCAAGCAGAGCCGAGATAGAAGGTATCCGTGAAGTTTCCCGTGAATTTGTTCCTCAGCTTCGTAAAGAGGAAAGAGACGCCATTTATGCAGGCTGGAAGCGTGCAGTTGAACGTTCCATGAAGTGGGCGGAGGAATAATCAATAATTTACCGAATCAGGCATAGAAATATGTCTGATTTTTTTTCACAAAACTCATTTCTCATGCGATATAATTAATGAAAGCCAATAAAAGCGGTGCTGCTATGGATAAATTCGAATATCTGTATCATAAATACAAAAATCTCGTGCATTGGATAGCAATGCAAAAAGTGCATGATTCTCAGCGGGCTGAGGATTGTGTTCAGGATACTTTTGTCTTTTTGATGTATAATCTTGACAAAATAGACGATGCAGACTCGGTGAGTACGAAAAATTACATAGCAGCCGTGGCACAGGGTAAGGCTATCAGCATGTACCGGAAAGAAAAATTCCGTATGGTTTCATTTGTCAATGATTTGGGCAGCTCGGATATCAGTGCCGATGAATCGGCACTTGATGCTTATGATTCCGTTGAATTGAGCTGTGCCATTGATAAGCTTGACGATGAAAAGAAGAATATCATAATTTTAAAATATTACCACGGTCTGACAAGTAAAGAGATAGGTAAAATTTACTGTATTTCCGATGCTCTTGTACGAAAACGGTTGCAGAATGCATTATCTGAGCTTCGTAAAATTTTAAGGTAGGAGAGTGAGATCATGAATAATCTTAAAAATGCGGCAGGCAAGTCAATGGAAAAATGGATGGATTCTGTTCCCGATGATATACCCGAGGCTGAATTTTCTCCGGAACACGAAAAAGAGATGCAGAAAATATTCATCACTGCAAAGAAAAAGAAGTTTGCGGTGAAAACAGTTGTCCGTGTCGCTGTTGCCGCCGTTCTGACTGTCTTACTTGCAATTATAGGTGTTTACGGTGATACCGGTGTCAATGAATACACCGTAACAAGTGTATACGGCAGACTGGTCTATACTGTTGACGATCCTTACGACGGAGTACTGAAAGAAAAAGTCACGGTAGGTTACATTCCCGATAAATATGAGTTGTCGGAAGAAAATATTGATGATTATGCATCTTCAAAGACGTTTTCCGTAGGCGGTGATGAGCTGAGCTGTCTGACTGTTATAAAAAAAGTTTCATCTGAAGAGATAAGCTTCGGATACAAACGGGATGCAGACAGATATTACACCGTAAAAAAAGGTGCGTATGAATATGTAGTATTTGTTGGCGGAACATATAAATCAGTTGTCTGGAATAATGAAACTTATGTGTATTGGATATACAGTCCGATATGTGATCTGTCAGATGAGGAGCTGCTTGAAATTGCTTATAACGTTAATTAGTATGGTTTGAATTACTTATTATCCCGATTTCTCTTCGGGATAATAATTTTTTTTGTTAAATTGTTAATTTAGTGTTGCTATTTTCGGAATTGTTTGCTATACTGTAGTATGTACATTTGCAAAATGTTTGTGAAAATTTTAACATACGGAGGATCTTAACATGGCAAGAGTATATAACTTTTCGGCAGGCCCTTCAATGCTTCCTGAGTCTGTCCTTAAAAAAGCAGCGGAAGAAATGCTTGATTATCAGGGAAGCGGACAGTCAGTTATGGAGATGTCCCATCGTTCAAAGGTTTTTGACGGTATAATCAAGGATACAGAAAAACTTTTCAGAGAAATAATGAATATTCCTGAGAATTATAAAGTTCTTTTCCTTCAGGGCGGTGCATCAACACAGTTTGCGGCAATTCCCCTTAACTTTATGAACGGCAGCGGCAAAGCTGACTATATCGTAACAGGTCAGTGGGCTAAGAAGGCTCTCGCTGAGGCTAAGAAATACGGTGAGGCAAGAGCTGTCGCTTCATCTGCGGACAAAACTTTCTCTTACATTCCCAAGACAACAAAGGCTGACTTTGACCCCGAAGCAGACTATGTTTATATCTGCATGAACAATACTATTTACGGTACTGTTTATCATGAGCTTCCCGATACAGGTGATGTTCCCCTTATCGCTGATGTTTCATCATGCTTCCTTTCAGAACCTCTTGATGTATCAAAGTTTGCAGTTGTTTACGGCGGTGCACAGAAGAATGTAGCTCCCGCAGGCGTAACTATCTGTATCATCCGTGAGGATATGCTCGGCAATGCAAGAGACATCACTCCCACAATGCTTGACTACAAAGTTCAGGCTGATGCAGATTCTCTCTACAATACACCTCCTTGCTGGAACATCTATATCACAAAGCTTGTTCTTGAATGGATCAAGGAGCTTGGCGGTCTTTCCGCAATGAAGGAGAGAAACGAGAAAAAGGCAAAGATCCTTTATGATTTCCTTGATTCTTCAAAGATGTTCAAGGGTACTGTTGTTGCCGAGGACCGTTCTCTTATGAATGTTCCTTTCGTTACAGACAGTGAAGAGCTTAACGCAAAGTTCATCAAGGAAGCAGCAGATAACGGCTTTATCAACCTTAAAGGTCACCGTTCAGTGGGCGGCATGAGAGCATCTATCTATAATGCAATGCCCGTTGAAGGTGTAGAAAAGCTTGTTGCTTTCATGGCTAAGTTTGAAGAGGAGAATTCTTAATCATGTATAACATTCTTACACTTAATAAGATATCAAAAACAGGTCTTTCCAATTTTGACTCTGCAAAGTACGCATGTGCTGATGATTTTTCTGCACCCGATGCAGTTATCGTCCGTTCAGCTTCAATGCACGATATGGAAATTCCCGAATCTGTTCTCGCAATTGCAAGAGCAGGTGCAGGATATAATAATATCCCTGTTGATGCTTGCACAGAAAAGGGTATTTGTGTTTTCAATACACCCGGTGCTAATGCAAACGCTGTAAAAGAGCTTGTTATCTGCGGTCTTCTTCTTGCATCAAGAAGAATCGCACCTGCTATTGATTGGTGCAAGACTCTCAAGGGTGAGGACGAGATAAGTAAAAAGATCGAAAAGGGCAAGTCAAACTTTGCAGGCCCCGAGATCATGGGTAAAACTCTCGGCGTTATCGGTCTTGGTGCAATAGGTATTAAAGTTTGTAATGCAGCTGTAGCTCTCGGTATGAAGGTTATCGGTTACGATCCTTATCTTTCCGATAAAGCGGCGTCAATGCTCGATAAATCAATCATTATTACTTCAAAGGTTGAGGAGATCTTCACTTCTTCCGATTATATTTCCGTGCATGCTCCTCTTACCGATTCCACAAAGAATATTGTAAATAAGGATACTCTTGCAATGGCAAAAGACGGTGTGCGTGTGCTTAACTTTGCCCGAGGCGGTCTTGTTGATGACGCAGCAATCGTTGAAGCTATCGAAAGCGGTAAATGTGCGGCTTACGCAACAGATTTCCCCACAGATGCACAGCTTGGTCTTGACGGCGTTATTGCTCTTCCTCATCTTGGTGCTTCAACTCCCGAATCAGAGGAGAATTGTGCAGTTATGGCTGTCAATCAGATTGCTGAGTATCTTGAAAAAGGTAATGTTGTCAATTCCGTAAACCTTCCCTGCGTTTCCAAGGAGCTTGCTCAGGGCAATAAGCGTCTTACCGTTATCACAAAGGGCGATGTAAGTGAAGCTGTCTTTGCTGCTCTTGCAAAAGCAGGAATCTCGGCTGATGATTCTACTGCATCTGTCAGAAAAGACACAGGTTATGTAATTGTCGATGCCGCTGATATTACTGCTGATGCAGTTGCTGCAGTCAAGGCTGTTGACGGTGTTGTTTCCGTAAGAGTTATTGGTTGATCATATCTTGAATTTACATGAAGACCGGAGAATTTTCGGTCTTCTTTTCTTAAAGGATGTTAATAAATATGAATATGAATTCCTATATGCCGGTTAAGATAATCAGCGGAAAAGACTGTATATTGAAAAACAGTAATGTTTTTGCATCTTTCGGCAATCGTTGTCTTATCGTAACAGGCGGCAATTCCGCTAAAAAATGCGGAGCTTTAGCCGAAACGGAAAAAGCTTTGACGGAAAATAATATCAAATATACTGTTTTTGACGGTATTACACAGAATCCCTATACTGCTGACTGTCATCGTGCAGGTCAGCTCGCAAGGGAAACAGGTGCTGATTTTATTGTCGGTATCGGTGGCGGTTCACCCCTTGATGCCTCAAAGGCTGTTGCGATATTTGCAACAAATCCCGAATTACAGCCTGTTGACATTTACGGCATGAATTATAAAAACAAACCCCTGCCGCTTGTTCTTGTGGGAACAACCTCGGGAACAGGCAGTGAAGTAACAGGTGTTTCGGTGCTGACAAACAGCGAAAACGGTATGAAAAAGAGTATTACGGGTCCCGATTGTTATGCCCGTGTGTCATTCTGCGATTATAAATATACCTGTTCGATGCCTTACTCGGTAACTGTCTCCACGGCACTTGATGCTTTTGCTCATGCAACCGAGTCATATTTTACGTCAATGGCAAATGATCTGTCCGATGTTTATGCTGAAAAAGCCTTTGAACTGCTCAGTGAGCCCCTTTTGTTTTTCTGTAACAACAAGTCGTTACCCGATGATAAAATGCGTCAGACGCTGTATGAAGCTTCACTTTTTGCAGGTCTTTGTCTTAATATAACAGGTACTTGCTTCCCTCATACCATGGGATATATTCTTACGGAAGACTTCAATATACCTCACGGAAGAGCCTGTGCGGCATTTACGTCCGATCTTCTGCTTGTTTCTGCTGAACACATGGCTGAAAAGACGGCAAAAATGTGCAAAATCATGAATACGGATATCGATACACTTGTTGATGTTATAAATACACTTGCAGATATCAATATCAGGGTTTCACAGGAGCAGATGGAGAGATATTCTCACCGCTGGACTGATCCGCAAAAAAATTTCAGCCGTACTCCGGGTGAATTTACCTCGAAGACGGCTGTGGAAATATTAAAGAGATATACGGATTAAACCTTCATTCCTGTTTTTGCATTAAGAACGTTGCGGAAAACAGCTATCTGATTGTTTGAAATGAATTTGTCCGTGTGCATACTTCCGAAGTACCACTTCTTGTATTTGCACTGAACGGCAAGCTCGTCAAAAAACGCATTCAGAGCCGATACCGAAAACTGCTCATTCTTTTGCATTAGCAGGAATTCTCTTGTTTTTGAGGGTGGCTCGTGGGTTACGATAAGATCCACATCGTAATCAACGCTTTCAAGACGGTTTATTGCAGAAAGAAGCTCGTCTTTTGTCGGTATTTCAAGACGCTGAGAATCATCGTCTGAAAAACGCAACTCAGCTTCGGGAGATTCTCCGCCGCCCATTGTGAATACTTTCATGCTTTCTATGGTATATATCTGACCTCTCATTAAATGGTAAAGATTTCCGCAGATGTTACGTGCTTTGCCGCCGCACCAGTCTGTTGCGGGGAATTTATTGAGGATATTAAAATTTTCGTGTGTTCCGTCTATAAAGCAGATGTTATATTTTCTCTTTCCGAGACTTCTGAGTATCTTATCCTCGTTTTTTGAATCATCCCATATAAAACCGAAATCACCGCAAACTATAAGCGTATCGTGGAGCTTCATGAATTTAAGAGCTTCGGGGGAGAGACGTGACGGATCGCCGTGAATATCACCTGTTATATATACCATTGATAGTTCTCCAATTCTGTAAAATAAAATTTTCATCTTTACTTTTATATAAAATAATTGTATACTTATTATAGCACTATTATGGTGGGTGTGTCTATGAAAAAATCAATAATTTTTACAATTATTTTTATACTTGCATTTTTGCCGTGTTTTTCGGTATCGACCCGTGCGGCTTATTATAATAATCATCTTGAGGATATGCGTTCAACGGCGTATCTTCTGGTAAATACCGATACAGATACTATTGTTTTCGCTCAGAATGAAAATGAACAGCTTAAATGTGCATCTCTTGTCAAGATCGCAACGGCTTCTGTTGTAGTTGATAACTGTGAAGACCTTGATGAAGTTATTACTGTTACCGAATCAGCCTTGGCACCGCTGAAAGGAATATACAGTGCCTCAAGCGAGCTTCAGAACGGTGAAGAGATATCGGTTCGTGATCTGCTTTATTGTATTATGCTGGAAAACTCCAACGATGCATCAAATGTCCTTGCTGAACATATCGGCGGTTCAATTGATAATTTTGTTGACATGATGAACGAGTTTGCGAAAAATATAGGGTGCTCAAATACAAACTTTACAAATGCTCACGGTCTTGATGAGGAAGGCGAATATACGAGTGCCTATGATATGTATCTTATAACGAAATACGCAATGACAAATTCTGTCCTTTCAACAATGGCTCAGACGGTCAGCTATACCGTTCCTGCAACCAACATGTCTGAGGAGCGTAAACTCAATAACCGCTGTGATATAGTGGAGCAGGGAACAAGATATTTTTATGACTATGCAAAAGGCTTCAAAACGGGACAGACAGACGAAGCACAGCGTTGTGCTTCAGTTGTTGCAACCAAGGATGCGTATTCATATATTGCTATTGTTCTCGGATGTCCGAATGAATGTATAGACGGTTGCGGATATTCAGATAATACTGCTCTCTATGAAGCAAGAAGAATGCTTCGCTGGGCTTTTTCAAATCTTAAGATGACGACTATCGCAGAAACGACCGATATTATCACAACGGTTGATGTTTCGATGTCTACTCAGTCCGATCATGTCCGTCTTGTGCCTGAGACTCAGTTGCAGGCTCTGCTTTTAAGCTCTGTTGACGAATCGAGCCTTGAATTTGTTTATGAAACGAAGGAAAACGTAACTGCACCTGTGAAAAAAGGCGATGTTCTCGGAACGGTCAAAATACGATATGCGGATAATATTATAGCAAGTGTTGATCTTGTTGCAGGCGAGGATATTGACAGAAGCCCCATTTTGTTTGCAGGATATATAATAAAAACTGTTGTGACTTCACCTGTGTTTCTGATAATTGCCGCTGTGGTGCTCGTTGGCGTTCTTGTTTACATGGCTGTTATTTATAACAGATATAAACAGAAGCAGAAGGAAACGAGAAAGCGTTTAAGGGAGATCAAGGAGCGGAATTATTCCGAAGATTCAAATTTTGAAGATGTCCTTAAATAACAAAATCACCGTGTACGGGGAATGCCTGTATACGGTGAGTTATTTTTGTGTTATTATCAGTGTCCGTTGGGTACTCGGTCAAGCATACCCTTTTCTTTTGTAAGATCTGCATGTAAAAGATCAGCAAATGTTACAGCAAGCAGTATCTCAGCAAACCATATTGTTTTTGTGCCGAAAAATCGGGACAGCAATGTTGCGATAAAAACACCGAGGATAAAAACAGAAATCATTCCTGCGTGAAAAGCACTGCGTTTGATGAAATTTGTTTCATCTCTGTGTCTTAGCCATTTTACAAGGTAAACTCCGACATTTCTCACGTGAGCTGTGCAGAAGGTTGTAGCCATGGGTATCTTTTCTGCACTTCTGAAGGTGTTATACTGCATGGAACACATAAAGTTGACCATGATGTGGCATATCTGAACAGGAGCAGACTCGGGAATAAAGCCGAGAATAAGAACAATGAGCATTTCAAATCCTATAAAAGCGGTGTCCCATCTTATGGGGCTGTGCTTGTTGATCTGCTTAGGTAAAAATTCCGAGATTATCGTACCGCTGAGATAAGATATCATCGGAATCAGATAATATAAAACGTCGCTCCGATTTCCGTTCCCGAGTGCAATGCCGAATAAAACAAAGTTTGCTGTCTGAGCGTTACAAAATACACCGCCACGGCAACAATACGTGTATCCGCCGTAAAAACCGCCTATGCACATCATCAAGGCAAATATCCACCAACGCTCGCATTCAAGTAAAAAAGAATCGTTTTCCTGTTTTGTTTTCATTCTTTGATACTTCCGTCAGGATTGAACAGGGGGAGCTTTTCAAGATAGATAATATCATCTCTGTCCTGTGCATCACCCTCAGCAAGAATTGTCATCTTTCCGCAGATCTCTCCGCCGGTCTGTTTTACAAGCTCTTCGATAGCTCTGAGAGATTCACCTGTAGAAATAACGTCGTCTACGATAAGAATTTTTTTGCCTTTCATCATTTCTGCATCGGCTGTGTCAAGATACAGCTTTTGCTGACCGGCAGTTGTGATAGAATTGACTGTTACTTCAAGCACACCTGTCATATATAATTTTGGTTTCTTTCTGACAAGAAAATACTTCTTGTCACCGTGCTGTCTTGCCATTTCATGAATAAGAGGAATACCCTTTGCCTCTGCGGTAATGAGGTAATCGTATTCGGGAGCACGTTTGAGTAATTCTCCTGCACAGGCAACGGTCAGCTCCTGATCGCCGAAAATGACAAAAGCACCGATATAAAGTTCATCTGAAACCTTGCACAACGGGAGCGATCTGTCTAAACCTGCTATATTCATTTTGTAGTCCATTGTTATTCCTCCGTCGGTAATATATAATACTATTATAATCTCTACAAAAAAAATGTCAATTATTAAAAAAATTTTTGAAAAATTTTTATTAAAGACTGTTCTTTTTTAGAAAAATGTGTTATAATTTTTGTAATATTTTCAGGAGTGTGAAAAAAACAGATGGCAGATGTTAAAATAATTGCTCACAGAGGTGCTAACAAATATGCACCTCAAAATACATTGCCCGCATTTGAGCGAGCACTTGAACTGGGAACAGACGGTTTTGAAACTGATGTTCATGTTACAAAGGACGGTATTCCCGTTATCTGCCATAATTATACCGTTAACGATACAAGCAACGGAATGGGAAGTATAGCTTCCTATACACTTGAGGAGTTGCGAAAACTTGATTTCGGTTCGTATTTTGCTTCGAGATTTGCAGGAACTAAGATTCCCACGCTCGACGAATTCCTTGAGCTTGTGGCTTCATCGACAATTGAAATTATGAATATTGAATTAAAAAGCCCTAAGGCAAAAGAGAGCGATATTGTTGACAAAACGATCAAGGCTGTCAAGGCTCACGGACTTTTTGACAGGCTTCTGATATCAAGTTTTGATCCGAAGCTTCTCATTGAAGCGAAGAAAATTGATCCGAGATGTCAGACGGGATTTTTGTATTCACCGCCTCATGTTGAAACTTTTGTATCGCATGTTTTCCCTGTACGCTATACAAAGCATATCGGAGCTGATGCTATCCATCCTATGGATATGTACGTAAGCAAGCAATATGTAAAAGCGGCTCATGATGCAGGACTTAAAGTCAATGTTTGGACGGTAAACAATGAATCATCCGTTAAACGATTCATTAAATACGGTGTTGACGGTATTATAACCGATTGCCCCGACAGAGTCAGAAAAGTTATTTCTTGTTTAAAATGACATATTGACATAGCATGATTCAGACTATATAATAAAAGCCGGTCGGGTAAAGCCGGCTTTTTTTGACGAAAGAGGTAGAGTATGAATATAAATTTTGTAGTACCGTGTCTTCTGGGTCTTGAAGCACCCATTGCAGATGAATTAAGAGAAATGGGTGCATCTGATGTAAGAGCCGAGAACGGACGTGTATTGTTTTCCGGTGATGAACATATTCTTGCCAGAGCAAATATCTGTTCAAGATTTTCCGAGCGTATCCAGATACTTGTGGGCACTTTTGAAGCACATTCTTTTGAAGATCTTTTTCAGGGAACGAAGCAGCTGCCCTGGGAACAGTGGATAGGCAAGGAAGACAGGTTTCCCGTAAAGGGTTATTCGCTCAATTCAGATCTTTTCAGCGTAAGTGATTGCCAGTCCATTATAAAAAAGGCTGTCGTTGAACGTCTTAAGACAAAGTATCATGTTGAGTGGTTTAAGGAAACAGGTTCTCTCTATCAGATACAGTTTTCCATTATGAAAAATCAGGTCAGCCTTCTTATAGACACATCGGGTGCGGGACTTCATAAGCGTGGCTACAGACCTGCATCAAATGCAGCTCCCATCAAGGAAACTCTTGCGGCTGCACTTTGCTACTTTGCAAGACTTCGTGATTTTCACACTCTTTACGACCCGATGTGCGGCTCGGGAACAATACTTACCGAGGGTGCAATGATGGTTAAAAACATTGCTCCCGGTGTCAACAGACGCTTTACAGCAGAAAGCTGGAGTCAGATACCTGCCGTGATCTGGCGTGAAGAAAGAGAGCGTGCAAGAAGCCTTGAAAAAACAGATATTACTTTTAAGGCATACGGCTCGGATATTGATGTTGCGGCGTTAAAGATCGCCAAGGAGAATGCGATAAGAGCAGGCGTTGCAGATCTTATTACTTTTAAAAAGGCAGACGTTGCCGACTTTAAGCCCGAGACCGACAGAGGAACGGTCATTATAAATCCGCCTTACGGTGAGCGACTTATGGATTCGTCTACAGTGCAGACACTTTATAAGAATATCGGTAATGTGTTTACACCTCAGCGTGGCTGGGCTTATTACATAATCACAGCGGATGAGGATTTTGAAAAATCCTTCGGAAGAAAAGCAGATAAGAGAAGAAAACTTTACAACGGCATGATAAAATGCCAGTTTTATATGTATTTTAAGTGATATGAAAGAAATAATTTTTTCAGCAATGGCTGAAGACGGATATATAGAAAATTTAACATTTACTCAGCAGGAGATAACATGTTCTGATTTTTCGGGTGTGGATTACAAGTCTGTTATTATCGAGGATTGCCGTTTTGAAAAGTGCGATTTCGGTAAATCGGGTTTTGTTGACGTCAGATTTAACGGCTGTACTTTTGTGGGCTGTAAGTTCAGAAGCGGTTACTTTAAAAACTGTGAGATGATCGACTGTCGGTTCGATAATTCTGATTTTTCAGACAGTCACATGAAAGAAACTGTTTTCAGAAATACTTCATGCTGCTACTCAATGTTTTCAGACTCAAAGCTTGAGAACAGCCGTTTTATTCATTGTAATATGAAAATGGCTGTTTTTGCAGAGGTCAAGCTCAAACACAGTGATTTTTCAGAGGTAAATCTTTGCGGTGCCGATTTTTTCAGGACAAGTCTTAAAAATATCGACCTGTCCACATGTGATATTTCGGGAATCACCGTCTCAGACAGCTTCAGAGAGCTTAAAGGTCTGAGAATAAATCCGTCTCAGGCACAGGATGTTGCTGCCGTTTTAGGCGTAAGATTTATATGAATAAAAGTAAAAGGCACAGTGCGGAAACTGTGCCTTAATTTTATGCTGTTAATTGTGAAAGAGCAGATATCATCGCTTCCGTTGCGGTAGGTTCACCGCTTATCAGAGCAGGTATACCGTAGGAAACTATTGACATTATGATCCCCGCAATAAGAACGCCCAAAGCTATGATGGGGAAGGATTTCTTGATATCGAGGTCAAGCAGACCTGCAAAAAGAGCACCTGTCCAGCCGCCTGTGCCGGGAAGGGGGATTGCAACGAATATGAGCAGTCCCCATAATTCGTAACGCATAACCTTTTCCTTGTTCTTTTCTGTTTTTGCTTCAAGTTTTTCAATGATCTTAGCAAAGAATTTGTATTTTCTCAGCCATGCAAAAATCTTTTTGATAAACAGAATTATAAAGGGAATGGGAAGAAGATTTGCAATGAAACAGACAAGAAATGCTCTCCAGAACGGTATGTCGAGAAGAGCCGCAGCAATAAGACCGCCTCTTAGCTCAAGAACAGGCAAAAGTGAAATTAAAAATATAGTCAGTTCACCCGGTATCCTATTGCCGAAAAGTTCAACAAAAAAATTAGCCAATGTTTCAGCCAAAAAATATCACTCCTGTAAATTATATGTTTTTCTCTTTTAAAAATTCTTTAGATGAGATAAGAATACTCTTATCATTTTCAAATCTCAGCATACTCAGAGCATTGTCATAGTCAAGCCAGATATAATCTTCTATCTCCGACTCCTGAATGACTGTGTAAGCATCGGTAGTGTAGGCAAGGAAGATCGTTACACGTTTTTCGACTCTGCCTGCGATCTTATATTCTGAAGTAGAGCTGTAACCGTCGATAATATTTATATGCAGACCGGTTTCCTCCAATACCTCACGTTTTGCCGTATCGGTTTTTGTTTCACCACGCTCTATGTGACCTTTGGGAAAGCCCCAGTGATTGCTGCGTTTGTTTTTTATAAGCAGATACTTGCGTATTCCGCCCACATTTTTAAAAACGACTGCACCGCATGAGCTTTCGTACAGGCATTCGAGAGTGTGAGGCTTATTTTTTTCAAGAAATTTTATTGCGTCCTCTATCTCAAAGTTGATATATCTTGACTTTTTAGGAGCAACTATAATGTAATTAGGCCGTTTGTCCTGATGGCGGACAATGGCGATTATCCTACCTTCAAAAATATTGACAGGGTGGTTGATACCCATTACACAGGCGGAGTAAATGAAGTTTTTTTTCTCAGTCTTTATTTCGGCTATACCGAAATTCAGCATATACCTGGTATTGGTTTTGCTGTCAAAGGAATTGAAGGGTTTTGTTATTCTGACTCTAACGCTTTTACCCAACATAAGAATTCTTCCTATCGCATATACTGAATAACATTATACATTATTTTTATATATGTTTCAAGTTTTTTTTTGAAAATACAGTAAATTCTTATTATACGAAAAAATCAGCCGAAAAAGAGCACAAAATGCACCATTCCGACTGAAATTCAGTTTGTTGATATTACTCTTCCCATTTGACAAGAAGCATCTCAAGGAAGTTCATGATCTTAACATAAATTTTTGAGAGAATTTCCATGATATCCATTTATCATAAGCCTCCCTTCATAAGTAAATAATATGTTTAATTCATTATATCACAAATTTTTTAATATGTAAATAGTTTCAAAAAAACAATTTATATTATGACAAAGTTTCTTCATCGAGATCATAAAGCTGATTGTTTATCTCGAAAACAGCATTGTTGTTAAGTATGCCGGAAATTATAATGCTGTCACGTTTTGATTTTGCATAAAGGGGAGCAAAACCTGCAGATTTGAGTACAGACTGTGTCTCATCAAAGGACAGCTCCATACCAATACACAGCTGAATTAGAGTGTTTCTCGACGGCTTTCTTGCTCACATAAATATCTGATAACCGTAAATTTCGTTTATTTCGGCTCTTTTGAGAACCTTTGCTTTGACAAGATTGTTATTGTTTATTATTGAATTAAGATGCTCAGAAATGCTGTCATCAATAAAATATTTCTCATTTTCCCTTATGTATGAATTGATATCAGTATTATCTTTTAATTGACCGAGAAGCTCGTCGGTTGTTTTTTTCAGCATTTTTTTATTTCACCTCAAAAAAATAGTGACAAATTCAGTTTATCATGTTACAATTAAAAAATCAAGAGGCGGAGGTTAAAGATTTTGAACCGATATGATGATATTCTGCAAAGTGAATATGCTGTTGTATCCGTTTTGAAAAAAGATGATAACAGTGAAGTTGTTCGTTTGCGACACAAAAAAATGAACAAAGATGTTGTCAGAATAAGCTATCGGGGCAATAGTTCGGTTTATCATCGTCTAATGACTGTTCAGCATGATAATTTGCCTGTTATATATGATGTGTATAACAATAACGGTTTTGTAAATGTGCTTGAGGAATATATTGACGGTATTACTGTTTCCGATGTTCTGATGTGCGGTTTGTATACACCTAAGGGTGCAGTCACTGTATGCCGAAGCATTTGTGATGCTTTATATGCTCTTCATTCGATGAATATCATACACAGGGATATAAAGCCTGAAAATGTTATGATAGAGAATACAGGCAGGGTTGTGCTTATAGATTTCGATGCGACACGTGAATTTGATGATATGAAGAAAAGAGATTCTACAGTCATGGGGACGGTCGGTTATGCCGCCCCTGAGCAGTTCGGTTATTCCCAGACTGACAAACGTGCTGATATTTTTTCGGTAGGAGTGCTTCTTAACGTAATGCTTACAGGTGAGCATCCTTCCAAAAAACTGTATAAAGGAAAACTCGGTAAAATAATAGTAAAGTGTACAGCTTTTGATCCGGAAGCACGTTATTCTGATGTGTCACAGTTGAAGGTGGCTTTGAATAAATTTTAAATACTTAGCAGCAAGCTTAGTGCAAAAATATCGCAGATGATTATAATAAAAATATCAGCTGCGGTGTTTTTTTTGTACCGACAGAAATGGAGGAAAATTTATGGTTACATGTAGTAAATGCGGAAAAAATCTCAGAGATGATGCACGTTTTTGTGTCGGTTGCGGAACCCCCGTACAGACCGGTACGAATACTGTTGCAGCTTCAGCACATGGAAATACAGTCGCACAGGCTTCTCAGAATCCTGTCGAGCCTGTAAACACGTTTGCAGTAAATGAAGATCCTTCACAGCCTGTTCAGAGTATTAATGCAGATACACAGCCGGCACAGATGAATGCAGGATCAGATTCTTACGCACAGCAGAATCAGGGTTACAATCCTTATGCACAGCAGAATCAGGGTTACAATCCTTATGCACAGCAGGCTCCCGGTTATAATC
>CAZTFS010000025.1:0-6565 GCA_964613045.1 uncultured Eubacteriales bacterium | reverse complement strand
GCACAGCAGAATCAGGGTTACAATCCTTATGCACAGCAGGCTCCCGGTTATAATCCGTATGCTCAGTATTCACAGCCACAGGTCGTTCCCGGCAATCAGCTTGACGAGTTATCGAAAAAGGTAAAACTTGAAGCTATCATCTGGATCGTTGTTGCAGGCTTACAGATAATCTCTGCCGTCGTGCTGTTTGGTCTTTTTATTGACTATCCCGAAGTATATTCAAATCTCATAAGTGCGATATCTTTGCTCGTTATTGCGGTGCTTAACATCAAAAGCTCTTTATCAGATTTTAAATATTCAAAACAGATACTTACAAATCCTGTTGGTATCGTAGAAAAATATACTCCCACGAACGGTATTATTGCTACACTTGTTTATAACCTTCTGTTTGGCGGATTTTTGGGTGTTATCGGTTCTATATTCGGATTTGTTACAAGAAATTACGTTATGTCAAATATTAACGTATTCAAATATATAGAAGTAACACATAATTCAAATGTAAAAAAATGATGGCATAAGAAAACCGCAGGTGACAGAACTTTGAATGTCATCTGCGGTAGAATTTTAAAGATCATCTATTTTTTCGGCAAGGATCTTGACGGTGTTGTAGAAATTTTCCTGTTTCTGCTTTTCTTTGTTTTTCAGCATTGCTTCAATAGTGGTAAACATTTTTTCGCACGGCTGAACAGAATCAAAAACAAGACTGTCTATGCTGACATTTAATGCCTCTGCGATACGGAAAACAGTTTCGAGTGACGGAATTCTTGTGCCACGCTCAATATGACCGATATGTGCAGCTGAGAGGGAACAGACTTCACCGAGTTGCTCCTGTGTTATACCGTTTGATTTTCTTGCACTGCGTATTCTTGCACCTAATGCTGTATAGTCAAGCTGTTTATTCAACCATATCACACCCTATCTTAATTATTATAATTAAAAATAATAAAAAAGTGAATTGACCAAAAGAATTAAATGTTGACAATAAGCATTAATTTCTGTATAATTAGCATTGTGGAAACGGAAGGATGTTGTTTGTGAAATATTGTATTAATTGCGGTAAGCAGAATATCGACGAAGCAGTATGTTGCCAATATTGCGGGTTTATGAGTAATGGAATGGATGTGCCGACAAAATCGACTGATCAAAACGAGCAGATTAAAGATTCGGTCAATGTACCCGAACAAAAAAATAAAAAAACAGGCAAAATAATTTTAATAAGCATTATCGCAATAATTGTTGTAACTGCAATTATTGTATCTGTCTGCGTTTTTGTGTCGCATCGTAACAACGAAAAAAAGAACGCAGAAAATATCGCATTTATATATGACTATTTAAATGAAGCATGTCTGGAGTTTGAGGGCAGTACTGAATCGCTTTTTTATAAGTTCGATAAGGAAAATTCTTATGTTGTTGTGTACGGCGTAGATTTTTCAGATGATACAATTAAATTGGATGACATTTCGCAATTGTTAAATTCAAGCTTTTCAATAGAATCTGTAAGTCTTGATGAGTACATAATTCGGATAAATGATGCCGATGGTGAAGTATTGCATGTTAATATTGATGAATCCTATGATATTACTATCAGTACATATAGTGAAGCAGATAATGTTACTGTTACTGTTATTCTTTCCCCTGCTTATGACAGAAATAATCTGTATAAAATGCTTGAATTGTATGAGAATTATGATGATATTTATCCTCAATTTGTATCTGTACTTGAAAAAAACTATTATTACAATACAACCTTGCTTGAATTGATATCTAATGTTTTTGTTGAATATGATATAGAAATATATATTAATAAAGATGGCGACTATGTTGTTGAATTTATCGGCAGTTATACGCCCAATTGCACTGTTCCTTATTATACTTTGGACGGAAAAGTTATTCTTTTAATTGATCTGAATAATAATGAAGTTTCTTTCGGTTCAACATCGGAAAGTATTTTATCGGCATTTAAATTATATGCTTATGAAACATACGGTATGGGTGCTTTCGGATATTATTATTGATTATTTAATAAGGAAAGATCATTATGAAATATTGTTATTATTGCGGCAGAGAACTGGAAGACGAAGCAAAGTTTTGTGATTACTGTGGTGCAAAACTGGATGAAGATGAAGAAGTTTTTTCAGAAGAAAGCAACGAAGAACAATCTGCGGTAAAGATCTGCCCCGGTTGCGGAAAAGAAAATGTTATCGATGCTGTTTGCTGTCAGAACTGCGGAACGAAAGTTGAACAGGAAATGTTCGGACAAGCGGCATCTGCCGCAGAAAACAGCGAACAGGCTTCAGAAAAAAAGCTGTTTTCAAAAAAATCTAAAATCGCAATTGCATCTCTTTCATCGGCTTTAGTCGTTGTTCTCGGCGTAATTATTTTCTTTGCTGCATACGAGTGTCCTCACAAGCACACAGAAATGGTTCGCGGTTTTGCTGCTACTTGCACTACTGACGGAAAAACACACGGCTTTTGCTGTTCAAAATGCGGAGAGATGGTTATTGAGCAAAAGGTTATTCCCGGTTCACATGAATATGTAGAAAATGTCATAAAAGAATCAACTTGTACACAAACAGGTGAAAAGAAAAAAACATGTAAGGTTTGCGGTGATGTAAAAACTGAAACTATTTCTTCTTCGCACTCTTTTGTCAGAACCGGCGAATTTAAAGAATGTAGTGACTGTGGGCTTATTACCGCTCCGGATTTTGTAGGTGATACGTGGTATACTTGCACTGAGTATGAGTGGCTTGGGTGTCAGAATTGCTTGTTTATACCGGATGCTGTGTGGCCGGTTAAAGATTCCATGCATGTATGGTTTTATCCTGTTTGCAAACATTGCAATACTGTAAGTGCAAGCCGTATATGGAGTGCAACTGTAAGCTATTCAAATCCATATTTGTACTATTTGTATTGCCTTGAATGCGAAAAGACAACTGTAGTTCGTATAGAAGTATCATATTGATTGCTTATTTTAATTGTATTTCTTTATCAAAAGATGTATAATTCTATTAATAATTGTTTTATAAGGTGTAACTAACTATGAAATATTGTTTTTTTTGCGGCAAACAGATCGACGATGATGCAAGGTTTTGCCCATATTGTACGACAAAACAAGATGAAGAGCCTGAATCTCAGACAAAAAATTGCATCTCTTGCGGTAAAGAGCTCGACAGTTCTGCGAATTTCTGTCCTTACTGTATGACGAAACAGATTGACGAAACTCCTACACAGTTGATTCCCGAAAAGAAAAAAATAAAGCCTGCGGCGATAATTATTTCTGCTGTCAGTACTGCGTTAGTCGTTGCTATCGTTGTCGTATGTGTACTGATAGCAGGTAAGATTAATAATTCGCCCGATGTTGCTCCTTACGGTGATGATGTTGTTCAGAATGATAATGACGGTGGTGAGGTTGCTGTTGATTCCGATGCGGAAAATGTCGGTAACGGTGACGGCAGTGCGGATGAACAACCTGTAAATGACGACAGTGTAAAAGATGAAACAACTACTAAATCTGCAGATAATGATGGCAAGCCTGCCGAAATGACTGTAAAACCGGAAACGACAACTGTTGCTGAAACTGAAGGAAAATGGTACGACTCAATTTTCAACATTTTTAATGATGAAACAACTACCTCTGCACCTGTAAAAGAAGAAACGACCACAAGTGCCGCCGAATCAACAACAAAATCGGCTACCACAACCAAAGCAGAAACGACAACCAAAGCAGAAACGACAACCAAAGCAGAAACGACAACCAAAGCGGAAACGACGACCAAAGCGGAAACGACGACTAAAGCAGTAACAACCACAAAAGCGGAAACGACGACTAAAGCGGTAACAACTACAAAACCGGTTACTACGACAGAAACAACCACTGCTACACCGGATTGGTATACAAAATCGGTTTCAGGAGGAATTGAAATTGCAGGAATAGGTAAAAAGGTATCTTCCGGAAATTATGTTATACCGTCTTATATTGACGGTGAAAAGGTTGTCGGAATAGGCGAAGACGCATTTTATAGAGAAAGTTCCATGAAGACTATAGTTATTCCGAACACTGTTAAATATATCGGAGCCGGTGCTTTTAAATATTGTGACAGCCTTACAACTGTAACAATTCCTGAATCAGTTACGGAAATCGGACGCAATGCATTCTTCCCGTGTGCTAATCTTGCAACTGTATACATAAAATCTGGTGATATAAAGGTTGCAAGCAATGCTTTTTCTACTGTTTATAACAGGGATGTTAATCTTACTATATATGGACCTGACACCAGCTCTGTGAGGACTGCGGCAAGGAATGCAGATGCAACCTTTGTTGAGTGGTACGGATAATGTTGTTCAGACAACAAGCAGAGGCTTAAAAGCAAAAAAAAACTAATAAAAAAGTGCCCGAAAGACTACCTATTATAAGGATATTTAAAGCCGATAGATTCAAAAAACGAATCTATCGGCTTTCTCTGAAGCAATAGAACTCGCCGAAGGGCGAATAAAACTGCGAGACTTCCTTATGAGAAGTCTCGCAAAACGGGCACTTAATTTATTATTTTTTTCTTTCCCAGCCCTCAAAGAGCTTGTCGAAGTAATATACATTGTTTTCTTCGGGTGAATGGTCATTATACCATACCTGAGCGAAGAAGGGATTTGTTCTTGCTACTTCGTCATAATTCCATTTAACTGTGGGAATTGTACAGTCGGGACACCAGTGACCGCCCTTGAGAACAAGGTTGGGGCTTGCACTGAATTCGTTGCCGCAAGTACCGCATTTCCACTTGATTTTTGTGAACATGTCACCCGTTGTCATCTTCTTGCTTACGACTTTACCGCCTCTGAATTCAGCAGCCTGCTTCATGTCGTTAAGGTTAAGCTCTGATGTGGGCTTTGTTTCGTCATAGCCGTGGTCAAGCTTGTATTCATCAGCCGCCATATTGTGCTTGTCGGGGCTTTCAAGCTCAAACATTGACCAGTATGAGCCGATTTTCTGCCAGTCTTCATAAGAGCCGTAGAAAGCGGAAATTCTGTCCTTGTCATTGTTCTTTATCCAGTCAAGAGTACCCCACTGCTTTGTTTCTGCGATCTTCTTCATAAAGGGCTTTGCAAATACGTCAATAAGCTTTGTTGCAGGAATGTACTTGGGAATTCTGAAATATGATTCAACCTGAGAAGCGAGTCTGTCAAAGTACATTTCAACAGGAAGATTCTCACGGAAGTGAAGATACTTTTCGAGCTTGTCGCCGTCAGCATAGAACTGACCGTGGAAGTTTTTAAGTGTGAACCAGTTGGGATCAAACAGGTCTTTGGGATCGCCCATGCCGATACAGCCGAGAAGGAGTTTTTCAAATTCATAGTTAGTAAGTCTGTATTCCTTACCTGAACCGATGTTGTAGAAGCTTCTCCAGAATTCTTCGGGAAGATTCTCCTCAGTTACGAAGTTGGACATAAGTCTGCCTGAATCCTCAACAGTTGCCCATTCAAGAACGCCGTTAAGGGGAACGTGATACATGATAGGCTCCATATTGTGAAGAAGAGCGGGGTAGAGAATACCTGACTGACGCATAACGACCCAATGCTTCAGACCGCTTTCAGCGAAAACTCTTTCAGCAATAGCCTTGGAAATTGCGTAATGGTCATAAACGGAAATTTTGATAGGATCTCCGCATCGTCCCCAGTGAATGGGATAGTTTCTGCAGCCTGTCTGAGCAACAGTACCGATATAACAAACTTTGATGTCGTCAGCATTAGGCTGTTCCTTAACAGCTTTTACGATATATTCAGCAGCAGTAACATTTGTCTTAAGTGTTGTGTAAGGTTTGTAGTCAGCAGCGGGAGATACCATGCCGCCGATATGAAGAACATAATCACAGCCTTCAATACCTTCAAGGATCGATTCATAATCAAGAAGGTCGCCCCAGATAACCTTTAAATTAGGGTATGAAAGATAATCTTTAAGAAGCTTGAAGTTCTTGGGACCCTTTCTTGCAAGTAATCTGATATTTACTTCATTTGGATGTTTGAGAAGTTCCTGAAAAGCAGCCCAGCCCATTGTACCGGTTCCGCCTGTCATAAAAACAGTTTTCTTTGCCATTTTGATTCCTCCGAACATGGTTTGTTATATGATTAACAACAGTATTATATAACAAAACCCCGATACAATGGTTATGCGTTTTTGAACAAATCAGCAAAAGTGTAAATAAATTATTAACATAAACTTAATAAAACTAAAATTAAAGAAAAATAATTCACTCCTCAATTTCCCGAATCTGCATACCGTTGTTATCAATGCGATAGCTGTCGTAGTAGATAAGTTCTCCGACAGTGACACAAGAAAAGCTCTCAGAGATCAGATATTCGAGGATCGTCGGTAACGCCTCTGCAGTGTGCTCCGTTCCCGTATGCAGCTGAATAATTGAACCGTTTTTAACTTTTGATGTAACCCGCGTTATGATCTCATCAGCAGAAATATTTTTCCAATCAATGGAGTCCACATCCCATTGAATCGTATACATGCCGAGGTTTTCGGCGGCGGAGATAGTTTTGTTATCGTAACTGCCCGAAGGGGCACGGA
>CAZTFS010000024.1:0-23952 GCA_964613045.1 uncultured Eubacteriales bacterium | reverse complement strand
CGGCATTCGTAAGATATGACTGCGATGGCGACGGAGCTGACGAGGCATTTGTTTTCTATTCACTGAAAACAGAGGAAATGTCTGTTTATATGTATGTTCTTGATTACGAAAACGGTGAATGGATTGCCGTTGACACTTTCCCCGGAGACGGCAGTGATATATATTCCATAGAATTCTGCGATCTTAACAATGACTCAGTTGCAGAAATTCTTGTGGGCTGGAATGCCAGCGAATCAAAAACAAACAAGAAGCTTTCAGTATACTGTTTGTACGAGAATTCGGAAGTGCTTAATTGCAAAGTGCTTGCTATTGAAACATATACAGGTATGATCACGGTCGATATTGACGGTGATCAGCAGGAGGAGATACTGGTTGCCCTCATCAATCCCACATCTGACACATATACAACAGAAGCCCGACTTCTGAAAATGTCAGGCGAAGACAGCGGAAAGTTTCAGATAACAGCTGTGGGACAGGTCAGTCTTTATTCTGAAATAACGGCATTTTCAGCGATCAGTTCAGGCGTATCCGGTGGCAAGACGTATATTTATATAGATGAGGTTGCCGGTGACACGTATCTTACACAGCTGCTTTATTGGGATGAAGTAAACAACACTCTTATCTCTCCGATACAGGTAGACGTTCTGTCTGTTTCATCCTGTCCTACAAGCCGTTCCCTCCAGCTTCACAGTGAAGATATTGATGATGACGGTGAATTGGAGATACCGTCCACAAGTCTTTTGAAAAACAGCAGTATCGTAAGGAAGAATACTCAATCCGCTGATGCCAAAAATCAGACGGAGAACGTGTATGTGACCTCGTGGAATAAATATAACGGCGGCGATTTTGTAACTGTAAGCAGTTATATAGAGAATGCTGACAACGAATTCAGAATAATCTATGATGATGTCAGAATGAAGGATTGGAGTGTCATTTTCTATCCTGAATCGGGCGTTTCTCAGTTCTTTCTGAACAAGCCCTCAGCTGATGCGGAATCAGAAAGTGAGACGGTGCTTCTGTTTACATTGAATGCTGTTGATGTAGACGAGACCGTGAATATAAACTCTTACCTTTTTACGGGTGAAAATTTCAAGTACACCTATGATATAACGGAATACGGAGAAGAGACAGGTATTACCAAAACTGAAATAGCGTCATTTTTTACAATTCTTTGAAGGGGATATTTTGAAAAATGAAAAGAATACTTATTGCCGAGGATGAATCCTCAATAAGAGACTTTATTGTTATCAATCTTAAACGTAACGGTTATGATGTTGTTGAAGCTGAGAACGGCAAGGAAGCAATTGATAAATATAACGAATATAACGGCGATTTTGATATTGCTCTTCTTGACATAATGATGCCTGAGGTAGACGGACTTGAAGTCTGTAAATATCTCAGGGAACAAAGCAGTACCATAGGTATAATCATGCTGACAGCAAAGTCGCAGGAGATGGATAAAGTGACAGGTCTGCTGGTCGGTGCCGATGACTATGTTATAAAGCCTTTTTCACCGTCTGAGCTTATGGCTCGTGTGGATGCAATATTCAGACGTGTGACCGTAAATAAGGAGCTTGCAGGCAAGAATACAGCCGTATCTGACATTATTACAGACGGTGAGTTTGCTCTTAGTATGCGAAACAGAACTTTATGTAAGGATGGCGAACCCATAGAGCTTACACAGGTCGAATTCCAGATAATGGAGTATTTTATGAGCAATCCCGGTGTTTCTCTTTCGAGAACGGATATTCTCGGTCATGTATGGGGAGATGCTTATTACGGCGATGAAAAAGTTGTTGACGTAAATATTAGAAGACTTCGTATGAAGATAGAAGATGACCCATCCGCACCCGAACATCTTACAACTGTCTGGGGCTGCGGATATAAGTGGGTAACGTAAACAACAATTAAGCAGAACTGAATTATTGTTTAGTGAATAGGTGATGGTGCAGAAGCTGGGAAACCGCAAGCGGCTTGTTTCGCTTCGCTCTGTATAATGGGTTAAAGGGCGTCTCCCTTTCCAAGCTTATCCCTTTTTCATTATTACATATTACTTTAAGCAGAATTTATCGAAGATAAACTCTGATTTTCAGGGGGTGCAGACATGCGTACAGGCGGTATAACCCGTCGCTGGGTACTCAATACTCTGAGCGTTATTGTGCTTATTCTTGTCATCGTTGCTGTCAGTGCCTCGGTGTCTATAAAAAATTATTACTACACGATTGCCGAGAATACCATTGATTCCAAGGTTCAGAGAACTGCTGTTCAGTCTTCTTTTAAAAACTACATTGACTCTACCGAATATGTGTTTGAAGAAGGTGCAAGGGAGTTTGTTGAGAATTTCAATTACAGCTATCTGATGGATGTATGGGTTCTTGATAAAGACGGCGATGTAATTGTTTCATCTGCCGGTTTCTCCGTCAGCGATTCGGTTGATGTGCCTGATTTTACACTTGCAGTGGGGTCCGATTCGGGCAGTGAGATGTGGACAGGCAAAAACAGTAACGGCGAGAAGATCATGGCGAAAACATTTATTATCAATAATTCCGACGGCTCTGTTGCAGGCGGAGTACGGCTTATCGTTTCGCTTGCAGGTCTTGACAGACAGCATATAATGTATTCTTTATTTATAGTAATACTTTGTTTTGCTGCTCTTATGATGGTTGCCGTGTCAGGTCTGTTTTTTATCCGTTCTATCGTGCGTCCCGTCGGACAGATTAACGAGACGGCTAAGCTTATTGCAAAGGGTAATTTCAATGTGCGTGTTGACAGTACGGACAGTAATGACGAGATAAGCGAGCTGTGTGAAACGGTAAATTACATGTCAGAGGAGATAGCCCGTACCGATAAGGTTAAAAATGAATTTATCTCAACTGTTTCTCACGAATTACGGACACCGCTGACGGCAATAAAGGGCTGGGCAGAAACGATTCGTGATATCGGTTCTTCCGATATTGAAATGACTGCAAAGGGAATTGATATTATCATAAGTGAGTCGGACAGACTTTACAACATCGTAGAGGATCTGCTTGATTTTTCAAAAATGCAAAGCGGCAGGATGGTCAAACGTGCAGAACCGACAGATATTATCAAGGAGCTGGACAGTGCAGTCAATGTGTTTAACGACAGATCGAAGCGAGAGGGTATAACCATAGTTTATAACCGACCGGATATAACCGCTCCCATGTCTGCGGACAAAAATCTTATTAAGCAGGTTTTTGCAAACATTCTTGACAATGCATTCAAATATACAAAAAGCGGCGGAAGAGTTGCGGTGTTTGCCGAGCTTGCCGGTGACAGCGTGGTAATATCTATTGCTGATACGGGATGCGGTATTTCAAAAGAGGATCTTCCCCACATTACCGAAAAATTTTATAAAGCGAATGTGTCGGTCCGAGGTTCGGGCATCGGACTTGCAGTTGTTGATGAGATAATTAATCTTCACAACGGTAAGCTTGATATTGCAAGTACTCCCGGCAGGGGAACGGTCGTTACCGTTATACTCCCTGTTGACAGAACATTGGAACCGGCAGAAGAGATATGAAACAGAAAGGATTTGAAAATATGGCAGACAAAATTACAGAAAAGAATCCCCGTCTGGGAAAAGCAGGCGGTCAGGCACTTATTGAAGGAATTATGATGAACGGACCTCAGGGGGCTGCGATAGCAGTACGCAGAACTGACGGCAGGATCATCACCGTTCCCAAGGAGAATAAACATATAAGAGATAAAGTGCCTGTATTCAAGCTTCCCATTCTCAGAGGTATCGTCAATTATATTGAATCCATGGTTCTGGGCTATAAGAGCCTTATGGAATCAGCAGAGCTGTCAGGTCAGCTTGAGCTTGAGGAGACCGAGGAGGAAATGTCCAAGCTTGATAAGTGGTTATGCGATCACTTCGGTCCGAAAATGATGGCTGTTATTTCTGGTATTGCAATGGTGTTGGGTGTAGCTCTTGCCGTTGGACTGTTCGTTTATCTTCCGTCAATTATCATAAAGCTTATTGACGTTCATCTTTTAAGTGAATTTCTTGCAGATCATGCATTAAGACCTCTCTGTGAGGGTGTTATAAGAATTGTCATTTTCGTAGGCTATCTTGCGGCAGTGTCCAATATGAAAGAGATCAAGCGTGTATTCATGTATCACGGTGCAGAGCATAAGACCATCTTTTGTTATGAAGCAGGGGAAGAGCTTACTGTTGAAAATGTTAAGAAGTACAGCCGTTTCCATCCCAGATGCGGAACAAGCTTTATGTTTATTATTCTTATAATAAGCATTCTCATGTCGTCACTTCTTGCTTTTATTCTCAAACAGTTCCCCGGTGCTGTCATCGGGGGAGAGCATATTCTTAATGTTTCCTGGGCATGGTCACTTATAAAGATACTTATCTTACCTCTTATCATGGGTGTAAGCTATGAGATTCTCAAATATTCCGGCAAGCATGATAACGCAGTTATCCGTGTGCTGACAGCCCCCGGTCTCTGGATGCAGAGACTTACCACAAAAGAGCCCGAGGATGGCATGATCGAAGTCGGTATTACAGCTCTCAAGGCAGTTGTTGAGGGGCTTGATTCCGTTGCCGATACTCTCTATGACCCCGAAGAAGACAAAAAAGAAGCTTCCGAAGAAGAAAAAAACGATGACTGATATAAAACAGCTCGTCATGTCGGCAGCTGAAGCACTTTCACGGTCTGATGCACCCGAATTTGAGGCATATGAGCTTGTAAAGCATGTTTTCGGTGTTTCGAGAACGGATATTCTTCTGAATCACGTAACAGACTTGACCGAGGATAAAGTTCTTATGTTTGATGAGCTTGTAAAAAAACGCTCAACAGGCTATCCTCTTCAGTATATTCTCGGTGAGTGGGATTTTTACGGCTTTACCTTCAAGGTCAATGAAGGCGTGCTCATTCCCCGCAATGAAACAGAGCAGATTGCTGACGAAGCCTGCAGATTTCTTAAAAATAAAAAAGATGCGGTAATATTTGACCTTTGTTCGGGCAGTGGCTGTATAGGACTTTCCGTTGCCGCCAATAATCCCGATTGCAGAGTGTATCTTTTTGATATTTCACGCTATGCACTCGAGTGCAGTAAAACAAATCAGGAGATTTTGTTGCTTGACAATGCGGTTATTCTGGATTACGATATTTTCAATGGCTTTGACAGTGAAAAACTGCCTGCTCCCGATGTTCTACTCAGTAATCCTCCCTATGTGACGGAAACTGAATTTTCAACTCTTGAAGCGGAGATATTTCACGAACCGAAAGAGGCGATAGTTGCTGACGGTGACGGACTTGTGTTTTACCGTGCTTTTTGTGAAAAGTGGCTCCCTTATCTGAAAAAAGACGGATTTTTTATGTTTGAAAGCGGAGAGGGACAGCCTGAGAAAATAATTGAAATGATAAACGGCGGTTTTGACGCCAAAACGGAAAACGATATGTACGGCGTGTGCCGTTTTGTATCGGGAGTAAGGAGGAGCAATAATGTTATTTGATATTGCGGATTATATCAGAGACGGCAATTTTTCCATGCTGTTCATTCGTGCGGCTTCGATACTTTTTGTCATTTTCTGCACCATGCCCGTACATGAATATGCACATGCATGGATGGCAGTAAAGCTGGGTGACGATACGCCGAGACTTGCAGGCAGACTTACCTTAAGACCCATGGCTCACATCGATCCTATCGGTGCGATCATGATCTTCCTTGTCGGTTTTGGCTATGCAAAGCCCGTTCAGGTCAATATGCATAACCTGAAAAACGGAAGAAAGAGCTTTGCACTTGTTGCACTTGCAGGACCTGTATCGAATCTTATAATGGCATTTATCTTCCTTGTATTTAAGGTAATTATTGATGCTGTTAATGTCAATGCAGGATTGCCTGCGGCTGTTTATATGGTGCTTGCTTATTTCTTTATGTATGCGGCGTCAATAAACATTTCTTTGGCAGTGTTCAATCTTCTGCCCATTCCCCCTCTTGACGGCTCGAGAATACTGAATCTTATTCTGCCCTCAAAGTACTATTACAAAATAATGAGATATGAAAGATATATCATGATAGCGGTTTTGTTGCTTATCTGGACAGGTATCCTTACCACTCCGTTATCATGGCTTTCAAATGCAGTCTACAACGGACTTTACCGGATCGCTAAACTTCCTTTTACTCTTTTAGGAGTGTTATGATTTATGGACAGACCCCAATACAAGACGGAGGTTTTTCAAGGACCTCTGGATCTGCTTCTGCATCTTATATCGAAGCATAAGCTTAATATAAATGATATTCCCATCTTTGAGCTTGTGGAACAGTATATTGCTTATGTTCAGATGATGCAGGAGGAAAATATGGAAATAGCCAGCGAGTTTCTTGAAATGGCAGCCCGTCTGGTTTACATAAAGACGGTTTCATTGCTTCCCGTTTATGAAGAAGCAGAACAATTGAAAAAAGAACTGACAGGCGAGCTTATCGAATACCGTGACTGTAAGCTGATGGCTCAGAAGCTGTCGAAGCAGTCAGGCGGTACGGACAAGCTTATCCGTGATCCTCTGGAGATCGAAGCTGATATGACCTATTCACGTCTGCACGATGCGTTGGAGCTGTATACGGCGTACATCAATGCGGCAGGCAAAAAGCTGAGAAAACTTCCCGTTCCCGAGGATTCGTTCAAAGAGATAGTGGAAAAAGCGGTAGTTTCCGTATCTCTTAAAATAGACGGTATTTATTCTATACTTTCAAAAGCAGGCAAAATCAAAGTTTTTGATGTCTTTTCCATGGCAAAAAGCCGTTCTGAGCTGGTGGCATCTTTCCTTGCCATTCTTGAAATGGCGAAGGATGAAAAAATTCTTTTAAGCGGTGAAAATGAAGAGCTGAGTATAGAATTGAATCTTAATGAGAAAGGGGCTGATGAAAACGGATAATAAGAATTTATCGGCAATTGCAGAGGCTGTACTGTTTGCATCGGGTGAGCCTCTTGATATTGAAAAAACAGCAAAAATTCTTCTTGTTGATAAAGAAACACTTGAAGAATGTCTTGTTTCTTTGCAGGAAAAATACAAAAGTGACGAGCACGGAATCGAATTGCTTAATCTGAACGGCAAATATCAGTTCGCCACAAAAGAAGAGTACGCTTCACAGATAAGAGCCGTACTGAGCATAAAAAAGAACACGCCGCTGTCCACAGCCGCATTTGAGGTTCTTGCGATAGTTGCATACAATCAGCCTGTTACCAAAGCTTTTATAGAGCAGGTGCGAGGTGTTGATTGCTCCGGTGTTATCTCAACACTGTGTCAGAGAAATCTTATCGAAGAGCACGGAAGACTTGACTTACCGGGCAGACCTCTGTTATACTGTACAACGGATAACTTTTTAAGATGTTTTGAAATGTCTTCACTTGATGAGCTTCCCGAGTTGCCCTCAAAAGATGAGCCGCTTCCGCAGGATCATGAGAATGATGAAGATATTGACGGTCAGATGTCACTTATATGAAAATTCGCAATTTACAATTCGCAATTATCGGAACACCTTCGGTGTTGATTTTAAATGGATAAGGACGAAGTCCTTTCCGAAATTGCTGATTGCTGATTTCTGATTGCACATTGAAGCAAAGGGGTGGTTTATTGATAGCTTTATGCATAATAGCGGGTATTATCCTGTTGTTTTCACTGATTCTGAGCATCAGAGCACATATCCATGTTCAGTATGAAGATGAATTGACAGCGTATGCGTCATGGGCTTTTTTGAAGATACCTCTTTTCCCCCGACCCGAGAAGCCGCCTAAAGAGAAAAAGAAAAAAGAGGAAACACCTGCAGAAGAGAAAAAAGAGGAGCAGCCGAAGGAGCCTAAAGCGAAAGGACCGAATCCGTTAAAGGTTCTTTATGATAATGAAAAGATCAGCGGCATTCTTGAAATTCTCAAAAAGCTGCTTGAAGTAATTGATAAATTCGGCAGACGAACAGTAAGAGCCTTCGTTATCGATGAAATGTTTCTTGATATTTCCGTATCCCGTAATGATGCCGCTGAAACAGCTGTTGAATACGGCAAAATGTGTCAGAAGGTATTTCCCGTAACCGGTGCTGTCTGTGCAAACTGCAATGTTAAGAAATATTGCATAAATATTGACCCCGATTATATCGGAAAGGGTTATAACGAATATGCATTTTCAATGGAAATCTCACTCAATCCCCGCAAACTGATAAATGCAGTTCTGTTGTTTGCATTCGGTGCAGTTTTCAAAGTCGGAATAAGACTTCTGAAGGGCATCAGTCCGAAAGCACAGCCTGAAAACGGTGATAAAAAAACAGATAATACGGAAAACACAGAAAAAGCGGAAAATACCGTAGCTGATGCTGACCCCATGATGATCGGGAAACAGACAGTATACGGTAAATATGAAGAGGGAAGTGTGAAAGTTCCCGAAATATATGATCCCGATAATATTTTAAATAATGATAATAATGAGAGTGGTGCAAAATAATGAAAAATCAGTCTGCAGAAAAAATTCTTGCAACAACAATCGAAAGAGTACGTGATCTTGTTGATGTCAGCACTATCGTCGGTGAGCCCATCACTGTAAGTGCAGACATTACGATCATTCCTATTTCAAAAGTTACATACGGATTTGCTTCCGGTGGCTCAGATTTCCCCTCAAGAAATAATGTTGAGCTTTTCGGCGGCGGCGGCGGTGCAGGTATCACTATCAATCCTGTTGCTTTCCTTGTTGTCAATAAGGGTGAAGTTACTATCAAGCACATCACTGCTTCCGACAATGCAGCAGAGAGAGCTGTTAACCTTATCCCCGAGATGTTTGATAAGGTTACAAACTTCGTTGATAATCATAAGAAGCCTGCTGTTACACCGGACGAGCCCGAAACGATCGTCGAAACTGAATAAGTTGAGTAATTAATTACCCGCCGCTTACATAAGTTTTTATGTAGGCGGTGGTTGGTATGTTAAAAAAGTCAATATGTTTATTGTTTGCAGTGTTGGTGATCTTCGGTTTTACGGCGGAAGCTTCTGCGTTTGAAAGCAGTGATATATCCGCCGTCAGTGCAGTTCTTTACTGTAAAGAGACCGGAGATGTGATATTTGAAAAAAATTCCGACAGATCCCTTTCAATGGCAAGTACAACAAAGATAATGACTTCGGTTTTAGCTCTTGAGTGTAACACTCCCTACCGTGAGGTGGAAGTTACAGCTGAAATGGTCAATGTTGAGGGTACATCTTCGGGGTTGAAAGCAGGGGACAAGATACGGCTGACTGATCTTGTGTACTGTATGCTTCTTGAATCAGGAAACGATGCCGCAAATTCCGTGGCGATTGCCGTGGGAGGCAGTATTGAAGGTTTTGCCCTGATGATGAATGAAAAAGCATCTGAGATAGGCATGAATAATACCTCATTTGTCACCCCTTCGGGACTTGATGCGGAGAATCACTGCACTACGGCTTATGACATGGCTTTGCTGACAGCCTACGCTCTTGATAATGAAGAATTTGTTGCGGCTTGCTCCGAAGACTCTTATACTGTCAGCTTCATTGATTCCGACAAACAGGTCACGCTTTATAATCATAACCGGCTTCTTAGTGAGTACGAGGATTGTATTGGGGTCAAGACAGGTTTTACGAAAAAAAGCGGCAGATGTCTTGTGAGTGCGGCAGAAAGAGACGGTGTAACTCTCATTGCGGTCACTCTCAATGCGGGAGATGACTGGAATGATCATAAGAAAATGCTGGATTACGGCTTTGAGTGTATGGCAACGGCTCAGGCAGATACTGATTTCTCTCAGTACAGCATTCCGGTTGTCGGATCTGCAAACAGCAGTGTGGGTGTTGAGTGCAGTGAGTGTACTGTTCCGTATCTGAAAGAAAACGGATCGGACATAACAAGAGAGATATATCTTGAAAAATTCCTTTATGCACCCGTCAGCAAGGGTGACATAGTCGGGTTCGCAAGATATTATAATAACGGTAAGCTTATTGCACAGGTCAGCCTTGTTGCAGACAGCTCTGCAGATATTTTAATAAAGGAAAAATTCAATTTTTCAGACCGTTTTTTCGGTCTGTTTGACAGATGGTGAAATAATGGCGGATAATAAAATTCGTTTGCAGAAGTTTCTTGCCGAGAACGGCGTTGCTTCAAGACGCAAATCGGAAGAGCTCATAGAAAGAGGTAAGGTAAGGGTCAACGGTCACCCCGCTTCATTGGGTGATAAGGTAGATCCTCAGAGAGACCTTGTCACAGTCTCGGGTGAGAGAGTTGTTCCTCCCGAAAAAACACAGAATGTATACGTAATGCTCAATAAGCCCAGAGGTTATGTCACGACCATGAACGATGAAATGGGCAGAAAATGCGTGGCAGAGCTTGTTGAAGATATTGGAGAGCGAGTATATCCCGTCGGCAGACTTGACAGGGATTCAGAGGGGCTTCTTCTGTTCACAAATGACGGTGAATTTGCAAATATGATGACCCATCCGTCGATGCATATTTCAAAGACCTACCGTGTTACGGTAAAGCCTGCCGCTGATGAACAGCAGCTTGTGGATCTTTCTTCGGGTGTTGTTATTGACGGTAAAAAGACAATGCCTGCTTCTGTTCAGGTTATGAGCGAAACAGCGGACAGAAGTGTTATCCAGATAACGATCCATGAGGGCAGAAACAGACAGATAAGAAAGATGTGTGAAGCTGTCGGGCTTGAAACTATCCGTCTTAAGAGAATATCAATAGGTTCATTGAAGCTGGGCACTCTTTCAGTGGGCACTTACAGAGAGCTGAAAAAAGAAGAGGTTGCCGCCTTAAAGCGTTCCGCTCAGAAAGCAAAGTCTGCCAATGAGCAGAAACGTTCAAAGCATCGCTGAATATTGACAAAAAATGAGAGTTATATTATAATGATGTAATATACATAAAAGAGGTATAGCTATGGTTAAAAGTATGACCGGTTACGGCAGAGCTCAGAAGGAGACAGACGGCTTGACCGTCACGGTTGAGCTTAAAAGTGTGAACAGCCGTTATCTTGAATTTTCATCAAGAGTTTATAAGAATTATTCTTTTTTAGAGGACAAGCTTAAATCCTATGTCCGTCAGCTTATATCAAGAGGTAAGGTCGAGTGTAATGTTCAGATAGATGCATCCGAGACCGACGATGTTGTTGTTCAGCTTAACGAGTCCCTTGCGGCAGGTTATGTGGACGCAGTAAAGACACTTGTTGAGAAATTCGGACTTGAAGATGATTTTACCGTTTCAAAGCTTGCTGCACATAACGATATTTTTAATATCAGAAAAGCTCCTGCTGATGAAGACAGGATCTGGGAAGCTGTAAGACTTACTCTTGACGAAGCCACCGAGAGCTTTGTTGCAATGCGGACTGCCGAAGGCGAAAAGCTGATCGAGGATATTCTTTCAAGAGCAGATCTTATTATTTCTTATGTTGAAAAGGTTGAGGAGCGTTCTCCCGAAACGATCAGGGAGTACAATGAAAAGCTTCTTTCAAGAATGAGAGAAATGCTTGACGGTGCAAATGTTGACGAACAGAGGCTTCTTACGGAAGCGGCAATTTTTGCTGATAAAATAGCTGTTGCTGAGGAAACGGTAAGGCTCCGCAGTCATATCGATCAGCTCAGAAAAATGACTGAATCAAAAGAGCCTATCGGCAGAAAAATGGATTTCCTTGTACAGGAGATCAACAGAGAAGCGAATACCATCGGCTCAAAGGCAAACGATATCGAGATCGCAAGACTTGTTATTGAGATCAAAGCCGAAGTTGAAAAGATAAGAGAACAAGTACAGAATATTGAATAAAAAAGGAGCAGACAGATGAAGCTTGTCAATATCGGATTCGGAAATATGATAAATGCTGCAAGAGTTATTGCCATCGTCAGCCCCGAATCAGCCCCGATAAAGAGAATGATAACCGATGCAAAGGAAAAAGGTATGCTCATTGATGCGACCCACGGCAGAAAGACCCGTGCAGTCATTCTTTCTGATAGTGACCATGTTATCCTGTCTTATCTCCAGACTGAAAAATTGGGCGAACGCTTTAACGAGATATCATCAGATGTCGGCGGAGAGGATGTTGTAAATGTGTGATTTTGCATCAAAGCTTATTGTTGTATCTGGCCCGTCAGGTGCAGGTAAGGATACTGTAGTAAGAGGAATTCTTGACAGGGATGAACATTTTTCTCTTGCAGTTTCCGCTACATCAAGAGCTGTCCGTGGGGCAGAGCAGGACGGGGTTGATTATTACTTTCTGACTGAAGATGAGTTTTTAAAACGAGTAAATAATGACGAGTTTATTGAATATGCTCAGTACGGCTCAAATTATTACGGCACATTGAAGACTGATGTTCTTCAAAGAATAGACAACGGAAAAACAGTTATACTCGTTATTGAGGTTCAGGGTGCGGAAAATATCAGAAAAATGTATCCTCAGTCCCGTTCCGTGTTTATAATGCCTCCCTCGGTCGAAGTTCTTGAAAAACGTCTGAGGGAAAGAGAAACAGAAACTGAAGAAGCTATAAAAAAGCGTCTTTCAATTGCAAAAAGTGAGATAGAAAAAAGCGTAAATTATGATTTTATCGTTGTAAACGATGCACTTGATGCTGCAATTGATGAGCTTTACAATATAATAAAAGATATGTAAAATAACCGAAAGGATGATATAAATGCTTAACGTAGATTTGCAGAAACTTCTTTCTGATGATGTAAGTCGTTACGAGCTTGTTGCTGCTACAGCAAAAAGAGCAAGAATGATTGTTGACAACACTGAGAAACACTCTCCTGTCGCAGATAAACCTGTCAGCGTTGCAGTTAAAGAGCTTGAGGACGGTGTCTGGACGATCCGTAAGGGTTGATCTTCTGAGGTGTCGGTTTTGTGACATACCCTGTTACTGCTTCCATAGCTGTTGAAAATACGGCATACAGCTTTGATAAATTATTTGATTACCTTATACCCGAAGAGCTGGCTGACAAGGTCAGTGCAGGGTGTAGGGTTTTAGTCAGTTTCGGAAACAGTAAAAAAAGACGGCAGGGATTTGTTTTTGCTCTGTCTGATACCGTTCCCGATATAAAGCTCAAGCCTATTCTGAGTGTAGAGGATTCATCGCCGTTACTCACTGATGAAATGATAAAGCTTGCTTCTTGGCTGTCAGAACGTACTTTCTGCACACTGTTTGAGGCAGCGAAGGCTCTTCTTCCTTCGGGCTTATGTTTGCAGGTCGTGGAAAATTACCGTGTGCCCTATGAATTCATGCACGAACTTCCCGAGGATCTGTCTGTGGAAGAGCTTCAGGTCATGAGATATCTTCAGAAAAAAGACGGTTATGTGTCATCGGATAAGATAAATAAGGCTCTGGGCTTTGTCAGTGAAAAGAGAACGGCAGAACAGCTTTATGAAAAAGGACTGCTTATAAAAAATATTGACACAAACAGACGTGTCAATGATGCGGTGGTAAAAACAGTTTATCTTAATGAAGAGTTTTTTGAGGAGGGCTCATTGCCCTTTGAACCTACCGCAAAGCAGGCTTCTGTTATTGATCTTCTCAGAAAGATCGGCAGCGGTACGAGCAGGGAAGTTGCATATTATACAGGTGTATCGTCTTCTGTCATTGAAAATCTTTATAAAAAAGGCGTTGTCGGATACGACGATGTGGAGGTCTACCGCACACCTGAAAAAATGCGGGAAACTCCACGGGATAATTCTGCCATAGTCCTGACGGCAATGCAGAACAGGGCATACGAAAAACTCAGAAGCATGTGTGACGGAGAAAAGGCTGCGGCGGCATTGCTTTTCGGTGTTACGGGCAGCGGTAAGACCAAGGTATATATGAAACTGATAGATTCTGTTGCAGAAAAAGGTGACGGAATCATCGTGCTTGTGCCCGAAATATCGCTGACTCCTCAGCTTATGAGTATGTTTTACGCAAGATACGGCGAAAAGGTTGCCGTCATGCACAGCGGTCTGTCGCTGGGTGAAAGAGTCGATGAATGGAAACGTATTCGCCGTGGAGAAGCAAATATAGTTATCGGTACAAGAAGTGCCGCATTTGCTCCCGTTAAAAATCTTTCTGCAATTATAATTGATGAAGAGCAGGAAAATACATACAAGTCTGAAATGACACCACGGTATCATGCAAGGGACGTTGCAAAATTCAGATGTGCATACAATAATGCACTTCTTGTACTTGCCTCGGCAACTCCGTCTGTTGAAACCTATGCAAATGCACTTTCCGGCAGATATGAGCTTATCGAGCTTACCGAAAGATATTCAAAATCGGGGCTTCCGTCGGTTATGACTGTTGACATTTCGCAGAAAGCAAACATGAACGGTTTTCAGACTGTCAGTAAGGATCTTGCCGATGAGATCAGAGCTAATATTGAAAACGGTCAGCAGACCATACTGCTGATAAACAGACGTGGATTTAACACATTCGTCGCATGTACAAAGTGCAAAAGTGTTATGATGTGTCCCAATTGCAGTATATCCATGACATATCATTCCGCAAATGACAGACTTATGTGTCATTACTGCGGATATTCCGAGCCGGTGAGAACATCTTGTCCTGATTGCGGTGAGCAGACCGTCAGATTTTCGGGATTCGGCACTCAGAAGGTCGAGCAGGAGCTTAATGTTCTCTTCCCGGAAGCAAAAATTCTCAGAATGGATGCAGATACGACAACTGCAAAAAATTCTCATGAAAAGAGCTTTAAAAAGTTCTCTGACGGTGAATATGATATAATGGTAGGCACTCAGATGGTTGCAAAGGGACTTGATTTTCCCAATGTTACGCTTGTAGGTGTTATTTCCGTCGATCAGCAGCTTTATAATGATGATTATAAGAGCACGGAACGTACCTTTGATCTTCTGACACAGGTAGTAGGCAGATCGGGCAGAGGTGAAAAATCGGGCAGAGCCGTAATTCAGACCTTGGCTCCGGAAAATGCTGTTATTGAGCTTGCGGCAGAGCAGAACTACCGTGCGTTTTATGATACTGAGATAATGATACGCAAGGGTATGATTTATCCACCGTATTGTGATATCTGCGTGGTAACCTTTGTCGGTGCGTCGGAAGTTGCGGTCCGTAACGGTTCGAGGGAGTTTTTCAGAATGTTCAGAGAAAAGCTCGCTCATAAATTCAGTAATGAAAAGGTCGTTGTTCTCGGTCCTGTTGCTCCTAAAGTTGCAAAAATAAGCAACAATTACAGAGAACGTTTAATTATAAAATGTAAAAATTCCGCATCGTTCAGAAAATTGATGAGCGAATGCTTAAAGGAATTTTCAACAGTCAGATTGTATAGTAAAATTACAGCTTTTGCGGATATTAATCCCGAAAGCATATTTTAAAAGGATGATAAATATGGCACTGAGAAAAATAAGAACTGAAGAAGACGAAGTTTTAAAGAAGATCAGTAAACCTATAGTCAATTTTGACGTGAAGCTTCAGATACTTTTAAACGATATGAAGGACACTCTTGCAAAAGCTGACGGCGTGGGACTTGCCGCTGTTCAGATCGGTATTCTCAGACGTGTGGTTATAATTGATGTGGATGACGAGCACGGATTCCTTGAGCTTATAAATCCCGAAATTATTGACCGCCGTGGCGAGCAGAGGGAGGCAGAGGGCTGTCTTTCTCTTCCCGGAAAATCCGGAACTACACTTCGTCCTCAGTGGGTAAAGTTCAAGGCTCAGGACAGAAACGGAAACTGGTATGAGGCAGAGGGTGAAGGTCTCTTTGCAAGATGTGTATGCCATGAGCTTGACCATCTTGACGGTATCGTTTTTACTCAGAAATTAGCTGAAGGCGAAAGAGTTTATTATTCGAGAGACTGAGGTGCTCAAAATGAAAGTTATTTACATGGGAACTCCCGATTTTGCTGTTCCGTGTCTTGAAAGACTTGTAAAAGAGGGCTTTGAAGTCTGCTGTGTTGTGACTCAGCCCGATAAGCCGCAGGGCAGAAAGCAAGTGCTTACACCTTCTGACGTGAAGGTAAAGGCTCTCGAGCTGGGACTTGAAGTTTATCAGCCCGATACACTGAAAACTGATGAAGCATACGAATACCTCAAAAAGTTTGAGCCCGATTATATAATCGTTGCGGCTTACGGTAAGATATTGCCTAAAAAAATTCTTGATCTGCCGAAATATGCATGTATCAATGTTCACGGTTCGCTTCTGCCTAAGTACAGAGGTGCCGCACCGATTCAGAGAAGCGTTCTTGCAGGAGATAAAGTTACGGGCATAACAACGATGCTTATGGGTGAGGGGCTTGATACGGGAGACATGCTTCTTAAAAAAGAGTATGAAATAGGAATAAATGAAACCTCAGGTGAAGTTTTTGATACACTTGCCGCAATGTCACCCGATCTGCTTACGGAAACGATCGAAAAGTTTACAAAAGGTGAAATAATTCCTGAAAAGCAGAATGAAGAGGATGCCACCCATGCGGCAATGCTGACAAAGGAAGAAGCAGTTATTGACTGGTCAAAGTCTGCTCTTGAAATTCACAATCTCATAAGAGGCATGGCACCATGGCCTGTTGCGTATACTTATCTTGATAATAAAAAAATGAAAATATTTTCTTCTTTCATTACCGATGAAAAAACAGACCTTCAGTCGGGCAGAATAAAGGAAGACAAAAATAATATACTCGTTGCATGCGGTGACGGTATGTTGTTGGGTGTCAGCAATGTCCAGCTTGAAGGCTCAAAAAGAATGGACGCAAAGCAATTTTTAGTCGGTCATAAAATACAAAGTTTTGATCTGTAATTGTCATTGTATATAAAAAAAAGAAGGTGTAATTATGCCGTATTTTTATTCTGACAGCACATGGCTGTATCTTGTGCTTGTAGTTCCTGCGTTTATCATTTCAATGATTGCTCAGGCTAAAGTTAATACCACATACAATAAAATGTCAAAAATACGCAATACAAGCGGATATACAGGGGCTCAGGCTGCCGCCGCAGTTCTTCGTCATTACGGAATAATGAATGTAAGAATTGAAGAAACAAGCGGAAAATTATCGGATCATTTTGATCCCCGTTCAAATGTGATAAGACTTTCAAAGGAAGTTTATTACGGCAGCAGTATTGCGGCTGTAGGTATTGCATGTCATGAAGCAGGTCATGCGGCTCAGCATGCAAAGGGCTATTTGCCCATAAAAATAAGAAATTCAATAATTCCTGTATGCAATATAGGTTCATATTTAGGATTGCCCCTTGCTTTTGCAGGATATTTCCTCGGCTTTGAACCGCTTGTGCTGGTGGGCTTAGGCTTATATTCATTTATTGCGATTTTTCAGCTTGCAACACTTCCCGTTGAGTTCAATGCAAGCCGCAGAGCGATCCGTGTTATTGATGAAACAGGTCTTCTGAGAGAAGAGGAGGAAATGAGAGGAGCCAAAAAGGTGCTTTCGGCAGCGGCTATGACTTATGTTGCGTCTCTTGCTGTCACCCTTGCCAACCTTTTGAGATTCGTTATACTTTTCCTCGGAAGAGGCAGAAGAAACAAATAAGGATGTTTATATTATGACAGATGCGAGACAAGTCGCTTTTTCTTATCTTTCAAAGATAGAAAGGGACAATGCCTACTCAAATATAATACTTTCTGAAAAAGATGCCTTGTCCGACAGGGACAGGGTGCTTGCTCACCGCATTGTGAAAACTGTTCTTGAAAGAAAAATTACAATTGATTATAATTTATCGCAGTATCTCACGCAGCCTCTGAAGAAATTAAAGCCACAGGTGCTTACCGTTCTTCGGATGGGTGCGTGTCAGCTTTTGTTTATGGATAAGATCCCTGCTTCGGCGGCGATAAATGAAAGTGTTAAGCTGACCAAGAAAAACGGTTGCGGTTTTGCATCGGGGCTTGTGAATGCGGTGCTTCGTAAAGTGTCAGCCAACGGCATTATGCTCCCCGACGAAAAAGATGATAATTATCTGAGCGTAAAATATTCATTTCCCTGTTATCTTGTGAAAAAATTCTGTGATTATTACGGCAGGGAAACGGCTGAGAGAATAATGGAGTCATCTCTTGATTCTTCAAGGATATACATAAGAAAAAACACTCTGAAGACGGAAGAGCTGACCTGTGAAACAGAAAAAACTGAATTTGATGATTGTTACTCGGTAAAAAATACGGGAGATATAACTGCTCTGCCCGATTTTAAGAAAGGTCTTTTTCATGTGCAGGATATGTCCTCTCAGATATGCTGCAGGGTGCTTGAGGCAAAAAAAGGTGAAACTTTAATTGATGTTTGCTCAGCTCCCGGCGGAAAGAGCATGACTTTGGCTGAAATGATGGGGAATGAGGGAAAGATCATTTCCTGTGATATTTATGAGCATAAATTAAAGCTTATATCCGATACTGCAAAAAGACTCGGTATCGGAATAATTGAAACAAAGCTTCGTGACGGAACTGACAAAAACTGTGAGCTTCCCATGGCAGACAGGATATTGTGCGATGTTCCTTGCTCGGGCTTTGGTGTAACGGGTAAAAAGCCCGAGATAAAATATAAGGATGAAAAAGAAGTATCTTCACTTCCTGAACTGGGACTAAATATACTTGAAAATTCCGCAAGATATCTGAAAAAAGGCGGCAGGCTTGTTTATTCCACCTGTACTGTTCTGCCCGAGGAAAATATCGGTGTCTGTAAGGCATTTCTCGAAAAGCACAGTGATTTTGTTCCTGTTCATATTGACGATAACATAAAAGGCTTCAGAGACGGCGAAACACTGACTGTTTTACCTCATATTTATGATTGTGACGGATTTTTTATTGCCGCTTTTGAAAGGATCTGAGTAAATAATGGAAAAACGAGACATACTTTCAATGTCCTTTGAAGAGCTTTCGGCGGCATTAAAGGAAATGGGGGAGCCTGCTTTCAGAGCAAAACAGATATATCTGTGGCTTCATTCCTCCTGTGTGACATCTTTTGATGAAATGACCAATTTGTCGAAACAGCTCAGACAAAGACTTGATGACAATTTTGTCATATTTACCGCAGCTATTGAAAAAAAGTTAGTTTCGGAGTATGATGATACTAATAAGTACCTTTTTAAGCTCCATGACGGCGAGTTTGTCGAGTCTGTGCTTATGAAGTACAAATACGGCTATTCTGTCTGTGTTTCCACTCAGGTGGGCTGCCGTATGGGCTGTAAGTTCTGTGCTTCCACTCTTGAAGGTGTTGTCAGAAGCCTCAGTGCTTCGGAAATACTGGCTCAGATCTATACGGCTCAGCGTGATAATGATATAAAGATATCCCATGTGGTTCTTATGGGAATGGGCGAGCCTCTTGACAACTTTGATAATGTCATGCGTTTTCTTGAGCTGATAACCGACGAACGGGGACAGAATATGTCCATGCGTCATATTTCACTTTCCACATGCGGTATAGTACCTAAAATATATGAGCTTATGGAGAAGGAGCTCCAGCTCACACTGTCCGTTTCGCTTCATGCTCCTACCGATGAGATACGCAGCAGTATGATGCCCGTAAACAAGAAATGGAATGTTGATACTCTTCTTAGTGCCTGCCGTGAATACGGTGAAAAAACAAGAAGACGTATTTCCTTTGAATATGCAATGGTCAGCGGTGTTAATGATTCTGATGAATGTGCCGTCATACTGGCGAAAAAATTAAAGGGTATTCTTTGTCATATAAATCTTATACCTGTCAATGAAGTCAAAGAGACCGGATGTGTCCGCAGCAGAAAAGACCGGATCGCTTCATTCTCCTCAATTCTTGAAAAAAGCGGCTTTACCGTCACGGTGAGACGTGAGCTCGGAGCTGATATCAACGCATCCTGCGGTCAGCTCAGAAGAACATCGAAAAAGAAATAATATATATGAAATTCATCATAAAATGGTGATAACCCCGTTGATTTGAAACGGGAACGGTCTACGGAGCGGGAAATTCCGCCTAAAGGGAGTGTTGTTATGAAAATTTCAGCCGGAACTGACACGGGAATGGTTCGTCAGTCAAATCAGGATGCATATATTGCCGGTGAATTGTCTGACGGCGGTTATTATGCGGTCGTCTGTGATGGCATGGGCGGTCATGCAGGCGGTAATGTTGCAAGTACAATGGCAGCGGAACGTATTTCAGGCGAGCTGAAGAAGAATTTCAGAAAAGACATGAGCGTTTATTCCATACGTAACATGATCGAGTCTGCAGTTGTTCTTGCTAATCTTGATATATGTGATGCCGCTGCTGAAAAAGAGGAGCTTGCGGGAATGGGTACAACTGCTGTTGTCGCCGTTTTCTCAGACAGAACATGTGTGGTCGCAAATGTGGGAGACAGCAGATGCTATCATGTTTCAGACGGAATAATAACTCAGATAACAAAAGATCATTCACTTGTGCAGGAAATGGTTGATGCGGGAATCATCACTGCCGAAGAGGCTGTGCATCACCCGAGAAAAAATATAATAACAAGAGCACTGGGTATTGCCGAGGATACGGAAATTGATTTTTTTGATGTTTCATTTTCGGATAATGATAAATTGCTTCTTTGTTCTGACGGTCTTACAAATCATGCGGACAATGAAACGTTACTGTCTGTACTTACTGAATCTGATTTTGACAGTTGTGCTCAAAAACTTATTTCAATTGCCAATTCAAACGGCGGCTCGGATAACATAACCGCAGTTGTCGTTTCAGAATAAAATACAGGAGGTCAACATGGAGAATTATACCGGAAAAGTACTCGGAAACAGATATGTACTTAAAGAAATTATCGGCGTTGGCGGAATGGCAGTCGTATATAAGGCTGTTGATAATGTAGACAATAAGACCGTAGCAGTTAAGATACTCAAGGATGAATATATTGCTGATGACGGATTCCGTAAGAGATTCAAAAATGAATCCAAGGCTGTTGCAATGCTGTCCCATACTAACATTGTAAAAGTTTATGATGTCAGCTTCGGTGAAACGATACAATACATCGTTATGGAATATATCGAGGGTATCACTCTTAAACAGTATATACAGAATAAAGGTGTCCTTGATTGGCGTGAGTCTGTAATTTTTACGGCTCAGATACTTAAAGCTCTTCATCATGCTCATGAAAAAGGTATTATTCACAGGGATATCAAGCCCCAGAACATTATGCTTCTTCCCGATAATAAGACCATCAAGGTTGCCGATTTCGGAATTGCCCGTTTTGATAATAACAGTCAGACTAAGACACTGCAGGACGGAGCTATCGGTTCTGTTCATTACATCAGTCCCGAACAGGCAAGGGGCGAGATCGTTGACAATAAGACCGATATCTATTCGGCAGGTGTTGTTCTTTATGAAATGCTGACAGGTCAGCTTCCTTTTCAGGCGGACAGTGCCGTTTCCGTTGCCATTATGCAGCTTCAGCAGGAAGCGGTCATGCCAAGAAAGCTTAATCCGTCGATTCCCGTGGGTATTGAACAGATAACCATGCGAGCTATGCAGAAGAGTCCCAGAGACAGATATCAGTCTGCCGCTGAAATGCTTCTTGATCTTGACGAGTTCAGACGCAATCCCAATATTAAATTCAACTATAATTATTTTGTGGATACTCAGCCCACTAAGTATGTGGCTGCTCAGAGAAAAACAAGCACATATGCATCGGGCAGACCTGTAGGCAGTTATGAAGAGCCGATGCAGGAAGAATATACTCAGAAGACAGTAATTACTCAGGAGCCTGATGAATACGATTACGAGAACGAGGCTATTGCAAAGAAAAGCTATACATTGCCTATTCTTGTGGGAATTATTTTTGTATTTATTGTTGCAGTCATCGGTATTGCATGCTTTTTCTTTACAAGCACGGAAGAAGTCGTAGTTCCCGAATTTGTCGGACAGTATATTGAAGAGATACGCAGTGATGAGGAATATAAGTATTTCTTTGATCAGGGACTGATCGAGGAGAATCTTGTATATACAACTGAATATGATGAAGGTTATATCTTCTATCAGAGTACAGAAGCAGGTACGAAAATGCAGATATCAAGTACAGGCTCGACCATCATCAAGCTGAATATCGCATACACAAGTGAGTCAATGACTGTACCCACCCTTGAAGACGGCACAAAGCTTCAGGAAGCACGCAGTATTCTTCAGAAAATGGGATTCAGTGTAAAAACTGAAGGTGTAGTCGATAATTCTCTTGCGGAAAGTACGGTTATCAGAACAGAACCTGCAGCGGGTCAGAGCGTTGCATACGGTTCAACCGTTAAGATATATTACGCAATTGATGATACGGGTAAGGTTGCTGTTCCCAATGTTGTCGGTGAAAAGCTTTCAACTGCAAAAAGCGAACTTGATGCACTGGGCTTTACTGTTAAAGTACAGTATAAGGAATCAACAGAGGCTAATGCAGGCGTTGTTATTGAACAGTCGATTGCCGCAGACTCAACTGTTATTGCAAATCAGACGGAAATCACTATTGTTGTCGGTACAACCTCAACAAAAACAACGTCTGTCACAATTACTCTGCCCGATCTGAGAGATTACGATAATGTATATGAATCCGTATATGTTTATGTGGGCGATTCATTATATAAGACATACAGCAGCGTAAAGCTTGACGGCTCGACCCACACGGTAGAGCTGGGCGGCTCGGAAGACACCACGTTTAAGATCTATATAAGTGATCAAGTGGTTTGTTCCGGTGATGTGAATTTCTCATCTGAGACGCCAACTGTTACAAATAAATCCGTAAGTCAGTATAAATACGCAGGTGAAACGACCACTGCGGCACCGCCGACTACAACAACAGCTCCCACAACTACAACAGAACCACTGTATTCCATTCCTTCTTACACAGGAAAAACTTATACTCAGTATTTCAGCGATCTTATATCTATAGGTTTTGATAATATTGAGAAGATACCTAAGTCTTCGGAAACTGTTCCCGCAGGGCAGGTCATTTCGGTTTCAGCTGATAAATCCACCTTTACTGCTGATGAACTGCCAAATGCTGAGATAAGAGTTTACGTAAGTACGGGACCGACGGAAGAATAATATGCATACAGAAAAAGGTCTTATAATGAAATCAACAGCGGGCTTTTACTATGTCCGCTGTTATGATGGAAAAATAATAGAATGTCGTGCCAGAGGTGTTTTCAGAAAGCAAAAGGTTTCTCCTCTCGTAGGAGATAATGTGGTTATCGAGCATGACGGAGAAAAAGGCACCGTTGCTCAAATAGAAACAAGGAAAAACTTTCTGGTAAGACCTCCCGTTGCAAATCTGGACAAGCTGGTGATAGTATCCTCCGTGACCGAGCCTGTACCGAGTCTGCTTATCCTTGACAAACTGACTGCAATGGCTGTGAATAAGGATATCAAGCCTATAGTTGTGTTTTCAAAGTCTGATCTGGGAGATGCGGAAAAATACGTGGATATTTACAGGCGATCGGGTATAGAGGCTTATGCTGTTTCATCTGAAACAGGAGAAGGGACTGATGAAATACGCTCCGTTTTCGCTGACAGCGTGTGTGCTCTTACGGGAAATACGGGTGTCGGAAAGTCATCACTTCTTAATTGCATCGCTCCCGGATTATCGCTTGCCACATCACACATAAGTGATAAATTGGGCAGAGGCCGTCATACCACAAGAACGGTGGAGCTTTACGAGCTTTTTGGCGGATACATTGCAGATACCCCCGGATTTTCATCTCTTGATTTTGAAAACAGTGAGATAATAATAAAGGAAAATCTGCCCTTCTGTTTTCCCGAATTTGAAGAGTATATCGGTAAATGCAAATTTGTATCCTGTGCTCATATAGGTGAAAAAGGCTGTGCAGTCTGTGAGGCAGCGGCTGAAGGAAAGATTCCCGAAAGCCGTCTTGAAAGCTATAAAATGATGTATGATGAAGTGAAAGATTACAAAGAGTGGAATAATAAATGATCAGAACAAAAAAGCACGGTCAGCAGAACATGCCCTTGACCGTGCTTTTAATTTTACGCATCTTTCAGAAAATGTGCTGACTTTTT